>NZ_JBHRWI010000075.1:0-42823 GCF_042647905.1 Amycolatopsis halotolerans | reverse complement strand
ACGACCCGAACGCCTCGTCGATCGCCGCCGCCAGCTCCCCGGTCGGCTTGTCCCCGCCTTCGGGCGACAGGATCTTCCACCACACCACGTGGTTGGCGTGCCCGGCCAGGTTGAACGCCAGCGTCGTTTCCAGGCCCACGATGCCGCCGAAATCGCCCGCCTCGCGCGCGGCGGCGAGCTTGTCCAGCGTGTCGTTCGCGCCCTTGACGTAGGTCGCGTGGTGCTTGCTGTGGTGCAGCTCGTTGATCTCGCCCGAAATGTAGGGCGCGAGAGCGCCGTAGTCGTAATCGAGTTCGGGCAGCTCGTACCGGGCCATGGGCCCTCCTTCTGGTCGACGCGCGGTTTTGCTTGGCGGCTTCCCTTGCGGGAGCCTTCTGAAACCGAGCCTCGTACTTCAAGCTAGGTGGAGGTCAACCGGCTGTGACCCGGGTCATGCCGAGGGGTCGCGGTACTGCGCGAGGTCGGCGGCCAGTTCGTCGAACACCGCCACGTTGTGCTCGAACGCGACCACGGATTCGTCGATCACCCGGGCGCGGTCGTCTTCGCTCCACGGTGCCTCGTCGAGCTTCGCGCGGTAGCGGTCGCGGAACGCGGGGGCGCTGCCGATCTCGTCGAAGCGGTAGAAGAGCGTGCCCGCCTCGGCGAGGTCGAACTTCTTCTCCAGCAGCCGCCGGATGATCTGGCCGCCCGCGATGTCGCCGAGGTAGCGCGTGTAGTGGTGCGCTACGAAGCCACCGGACCAGCGCGACGCCTCGGCGATCCGCGCGGTGTAGGCCTCGGTGGCGGCGAGCGGGGCGATCTCGGCGCGCCAGCCGGGGCCGATCAGACGGGCGAGGTCGCGTTCCAGCGCGGGGAGCCGGCGCAGCTCCTCGAACACGAACTCGCCGCCGATCGGGTCGTCGGCCATCGCGTCGCCAGCGCGTTCGATGGCCTGGTAGATGAAGTAGTACTGGGTGGCGAGTGCCGCGTAGCCCGCCAGCGTCAGCTCGCCGCCGAGCAGCGCGTTCATGTACGTGGAGTGGTTGGCCTTGTCGTGCACTGTCCTCGTGGACGCGCGCAGCTGTCCGGAGAACGGGCTGGCTTCGAGGTCCGCGGTCACCGTCATCAAAGGCCTCCGACGTTCTTTATGACAAGCTGTCAGAAAGAACTGTAGGCCACGATCCGCACTTAGGCTACCCTAAAATCAACCGTTTTCCCTCGAACCGACCGCCCGCCGGACGAAGCGCACGGCGGCCTCAATGGCGTCTTCCAGCTGGTCAGCGGGCACATCGATGACCTGGCGGCTGCCGAGCGCGGCGGTGATCATCGGGACCACCACCGCGAGGTCCTGCGCGGGCCAGCTGCCCGCGTCGACTCCCGCGAGCAGCACCGAGCGCAGCTGTTCGATGATCGGATCGGCGTGCGCGCTGATCCGCTGATACGCCGCGGGTGCGAGCGCGGACTCCAGCGCGGTGCCCGGCGGGAGATGGTGTTCGGCCAGCACGCGCAGCTGCAGCCGGACGAACGTGGCCAGCTGGGCGACCGGGTCGGCTTCGGCGTCCACCGCCGCGCGCAGCCGTTCGACGTACCGCGCGGCCTCGTCCTCCACGAAAGCGACGAGCAGGCTTTCCTTGTCCGGGAAGTGGTTGTACATCGCGGTGCGGCCGAGCCCGGCCTCCGCGGCGACACCGGCGAGCGTGATCGCGTCGAAGCCGCGCTCGTACAGCTGCGCGCGGACGACGTCGAACACCCGTGACCGCACTTCGCGGCGGTGCGCTTCGAGCGAACCGCCCAGCACCTTCGGCACTCGCGCCACCCCTTCCCGTGCGAAACACTTTAAGGGACGGCGCAAAACGGCTTAGTCGTCGAGCGTCCAGGTGTGCACCGGCTCGCCTTCCGCGGAGAGTTCGAGGTACCGCCGCAGCATCCAGTTGAGCGCGGTTTCGCGGTCGGCCCCGCGTTCGTGCGCGCGCAGCACGTAGTCCCGCTGCCAGGTCGCGCCGCTGCGGCGGGCGAGGCATCGGCGTTCGATGATGCCGAGGTAGCGCACCCGGGCCTCGTCGGACACGTCCGAACGGCGCAGTCCTTCGTGCGCCAGCGGCAGGAGCACGCGCAACGCCAGTTCGTCCGGCGGGATCCAGCCGATGCCGGGCCAGTACAGCTGCGCGTCGAAGCCCTTGCGCGCGCCTTCGTACAGGTTTTCTTCCGCTGCCTGGAACGACATCTGTGACCAGACCGGCCGTTCTTGCTCGGCCAATGCGCGTTGCGCGCCGTAGAAAAACGCCGCGTTGGCCACGATGTCGGCGATCGTCGGACCGGCGGGCAGCACGCGGTTTTCGATGCGCAGGTGGGGCGAGCCGTCGACGACGTCGTACACCGGCCGGTTCCACCGCCAAATTGTTCCGTTGTGCAGCCGGAGTTCGGAAAGTTTCGGCGCCTGCCCGGATTCCAGTGCCTCGATCGGGTCCTCGAGATCAGTCTCCGGCAGTAGACCTGGAAAATAGCGGACGTTTTCCTCGAACAGGTCGAAGATCGACGTGATCCACCGTTCGCCGAACCACACGCGCGGCCGGACGCCCTGGTTTTTCAGCTCTTCCGGCCGGGTGTCGGTGGCCTGCTGGAACAACGGGATCCGGGTTTCGTGCCACAGCGCCTTGCCCAGCAGGAAGGGCGAGTTCGCGGCGAGCGCGATCTGCACGCCGGCGAGGCATTGCGCGGCATTCCAGTGCGCCGCGAATTCCTCCGGGGCCACCTGCAGATGTAATTGGACCGAAGTACAAGCGGCCTCCGGGAGAATGGACTCCGCGAAGTGCCGCAGCCGTTCCGGCTGGGCTCCGGGCAGCGCCGGGCCGTCCATCGCGAGCGCGATCCGCTCGCCGCGCGCGGCGAAGATCTCGTCATTCAGCGACGAATAGCGCGTTTTGTGGGAAAGCCACTTTTGGTCGAAGTGTTCCGGACGCAGTGTCGGAAGAACGCCGATCATGGCCACCGTCGAGCCGGTGTGCGCCGCGCTTTCCCCGGCTTTCGCGAGGTAGGCGTGCAGGTCTTCTTCCAGTCGCAGCGCGGAATCCCCGGCGAGCGGGCGCGGCGGCACGTTGAGTTCCAGGTTGTGCTGGCCGAGTTCGGTGGTGAACGCGTCGTCTCCGAGCGCCTCCAACACGACCGAGTTGGTCATCGACGGACGCAGCTGCCCGTCCACCAGGTTCAGCTCGACTTCGAGGCCGATGTTCTTGCGGGGAAAGGAAAAGCTGCCGTCGGTGAGCATCCGCGCCAGGGTGTCCAGGCAGCGCTGGACCTTCCGGCGGTACCGTCCGCGGTCGAGCCGGCCGGGGTGTGCCGAGAGATCCGTACCCATTGTTCGACGCGCTCCTTGGCTGCTGTCCGCAGTGGTCTGGGCGGCTAGTACGCCAGGCAGACCACCGTCGCACAGCGGGTGGCGATGGGCTAGCGGCCAAACTGGTGCTCTCCGTCACCGGAAGTTGACCCTGCGCGTAACTACGCCGTTTGCCCTAAAGCGCCTCGCGCGTTCGGACCAATGGGCATGGGTTCGGGCGGGTGCGAGACTGTCCGCTGTGGCTCAACTGATCTTCACCGAGGACCGCGCGCATCCGGGCCTCGACGACTTCCGCGACCTGTCCACAGCGGACCGTCGCCCGGACCGCCCCGGCGGGCGCGGGCTGGTGATCGCCGAAGGAACCGTCGTGGTCGGACGGCTGCTTGCTTCGCGCTATCCGGTGCGAGCGCTGCTCGGCGTGGAGAGACGGCTGCGGGAACTGGAAAACGAACTCGCGGCCGTCGACGTGCCCGCGTATGTGACGTCGGCGGAGACGATGGCCGACGTGGTCGGGTTCCATCTCAATCGCGGCGTGCTCGCGGTCGCGGACCGCCCGGAACCGCCGACGGTCTCCCAAATCGTGGACAGCGCACAGGTTTTGGCGGTGCTCGAAGGCGTCGGCGACCACGAAAACCTCGGCGCGCTGTTCCGCAACGCGGCCGCGCTCGGCGTCGGCGGGATATTGCTGGGTCCAGGTTGTTCGGATCCCCTTTACCGGCGCAGTGTGCGCGTTTCGATGGGCCACGTGCTGCGCGTCCCGTTCGCGACTTTCGACAGTTGGCCCGGCGGGCTGGATGTGCTGCGGGCACGGGGTTTCACGGTGGCCGCGCTCACGCCGCGCGCGGATTCCGTGCCGTTGCGCGGATTGCGGGAGAAGGTGCCGGGCCCGGTCGCGCTGCTGCTCGGCGCGGAGGGGCCGGGGCTGACCGCCGAGGCGATCGAGGCCGCGGACGTCGCGGTTCGCGTGGAGATGGTGTCCGGCGTCGACTCGCTGAATGTCGCCACGGCCGCGGCGATCGCGTTCCACGAAGTCTCGGCGGGGGCCGCCCCACTAGAGTGACCCCCGGCACGTTTCTTGCGGGGAGGGGCACATGGAGCTGCGGATCCGCGGCGAGCAGGCGGTGCTGGCCGGGCCGGGCGGCGAACACGCGCGCGAGGTCGACCCGCGCCGGCTCGCGATCGGCGCCGACCTGGCGCAGGACCTGCACGAGTGGGCGCGCGTCGCGTCGGCGGTGACGCGTTCCGAGGCGGACGCCGATGTCGCCGGTGCGGTCGTGTCACAGCGCGGCCGTCAGCTTGCCGCGCGCTTGGCCGCGGTGATGGGCACCGAGGTGCGTTTTGTCGACCCGGTGACCGGGGCGGAGACGGTGGTCGAGCCGCCGCCGCGCCCGGATCAGCCCGCGCGGGCCGCGACGCCGGAAGAGCCGACGCCTTGGTTCACCGGGCTTACGGTGTCGGCGTTCGCGGCTGCTGTGGTGATCGTGGCGATGCTCGCGTTGGCTGGGACGCTCGCGCGGGAGACGAGCACGTGGCTCGCGTTGATCGCGTCGCTGGTGGTTACCGGCGGGGTCGCGCCGTCGTTGTGGCTGGGTCGGAAGGTGCCGATCCTGCGCTGGGCGGTGTACGGCGCGGGCGGCGGGCTGGTGCTGGCGTGGATCGGCGTGCTGGCCACGGTGT
This sequence comes from Amycolatopsis halotolerans, assembly GCF_042647905.1. NCBI lineage: Bacteria > Bacillati > Actinomycetota > Actinomycetes > Pseudonocardiales > Pseudonocardiaceae > Amycolatopsis > Amycolatopsis halotolerans. Next base: position 37,833 of record NZ_JBHRWI010000075.1, on the reverse strand, counting down.
TCTGACTCGCGGATACTGAGCCGATGGCTCCGCTCGACAAGCTGCGCGCCCTCTGCCTCGCCCTGCCCGAAGCTACCGAACGGCTCAGCCACGGCGAACCGACGTGGTTCGTTCGCGGGCGCAAGACGTTCGTGATGTTCGCCGACCAGCACCACGACGACCGGCTCGCGTTCTGGTGCCCGGCGCCGCCCGGGGTGCAGGAGGAATTGGTGCGGACCGAGCCCGAGCGGTTTTTCCGGCCGCCCTACGTCGGAGTGCACGGGTGGCTCGGCGTGCGGCTCGACGTGGACGTCGACTGGGTCGAGGTGGATCAGATCGTGCGCGAGGCTTATCGGCACGTGGCCCCGAAGAAACTGGCCGCCCTGCTGGACGGCTGACCGGACCGAGCGCTTCTGAGCAGCGCCGCATCCGCCGGGACCGCACCTTCGCTGCTGAGAAAACCCCAATGTGGCATTGGGTGCGTCAGATGCAACCAATGCCACATTGGGTGCGTGGGACGCACCCAATGCCACATTGGGGCGCTTGAAGCGGTCCAGTCGGTCAGCCGCGCTGGGTGCGGACTCCGAGCAGCACGTCCTCCCAGGACGGCACGATCGGATGGTTCTTCTTCGCCTTCGTGCGCGGCTGCTCGGCTTCGTCGCCGTCGGACTCGCCCGGGACGCGCGGGATCTCGCGGGTCTCGTCGTCGCCCTCTTCCGGACCCTCGATGGCGCGCGGCTCCTCGACGGCGTCGAGCGTCGGCTGCACCACCGAATCGCGAGCGGGAGCCAGCGCGCGCACGGTGCGCGGGGCCACGTACGAGTTCGGGTTCAGCAGGACTTCGGCGTTCTCGTCGAGCGCGTGCACCGTTCCGCCGTGCGCGCCGGGCGAGAACGACCAGTGCGCGCGGTTGTCGGAGCGGCCGGCTTTCCAGCGCAGCACGACGACCCACTTGCCGTCGTCGCCGCGCCAGGCGTCCCAGGTTGCCTGGTTGTAGTCGTGACCGCGGACGCCGAAGGCGTAGGCGATGACCTCGCCGAGTGTCTGGACGTCGGGCCCGTCCTCGCGGACCGGGTGCGCCGACTGCGCGAGCTCCGCCGTGCGGGACCGCTCGAGCAGCACCGGGTAGGCGAATCGCTCCACCCGCTGCGTCGAGACGCCCGCGCTGCTCGCGACCTGCTCGACGGACTCGCCCGCGCGGATTCGCGCCTGGATCTCGCGTGGCCGCATCTGGCTCTCCAACTCGATCTCGATCTGGCCCAGCCGGGCTATGTCCCCCCTCGCCGCCGCACGCAGTCTCTCGTCGGCCGGGAGCAGGAAGCGGGTACGGCTCGCCGGGTCCTCCAGCACGAGGGACTTCCCGTCCTCGTGCAGCCCGACCACCCGCAACGCCCGCATTTCTCGCCTCCCCGGTGTTCACCTTTGTGGGTGCCCACGTTAGAACGGCGCGTCGGCTTGACGTGCGAGGCGCGCCGACGCCTCACCCATCCGAACTCAATCCGACGACACTTTCCCGGCCATTTTCGCGGCCGCGGTTATCCGGCAGAGCCGTGACACGCCGACCACGGTGTGTCACGAACGAGTGGTCGTCAACGCGAACCGCCCCGCGAGCCGGACGGCAGGCGGGGCGGTTTGGGCGTTTTTCGTTCAGCCCAGGCGTTCCACGACGTATTCGATGCTCTGGGTGAGCTTCGTGACATCGTCCGGGTCGATCGCCGGGAACAGGCCGACGCGCAGCTGGTTGCGGCCCAGCTTCCGGTACGGCTCGGTGTCGACGATCCCGTTGGCGCGCAACGCCTTCGCGACCGCGGCGGCGTCCACCTCGTCGGCGAAGTCGACCGTGCCGACGACCTGCGAGCGCAGGTCCGGGTTCGTCACGAACGGCGTGGTGTACGAGGTTTTCTCGGCCCATTCGTACAGCCGGGTCGAGGATTCCTTGGTGCGCGAGGTGGTCCAGTCGAGGCCGCCCTGGCCGTTCATCCACTCGATCTGCTCGGCGAGCAGGAAAAGGGTGGAGACGGCGGGGGTGTTGTAGGTCTGGTCCTTGCGCGAGTTGTCGAGCGCCGTGGTGAGCGACAGGAATTCGGGGATCCAGCGGTCGCCGCCGCCGATCTCGCCGATCCGCTCGATCGCGGCGGGCGAGGCGAGCGCGATCCACAGCCCGCCGTCGGACGCGAACGACTTCTGCGGCGCGAAGTAGTAGACGTCGAAGTCCTCGGCCTTGACCGGAAGGCCGCCGGCGCCGGACGTCGCGTCGATCGCGACCAGGGCGCCGTCGCTGCCCTCGGGACGCCGCACCGGCACCGCGACACCGGTGGAGGTTTCGTTGTGCGCCCAGCCGACGAGGTCCGCGCCCTGCTGATAAGCGATTTCCGGCGCGCTTCCCGGGTCGGCCTTCACCACGATCGACTCGCCGAGGAACGGGGCCTTGTTCGTGACGGTCGCGAACTTCGAGGAGAACTCGCCGTAGGTGAAGTGCTGGGCGCGCTCGCGCACGAGGCCGAACGCGGCGGCGTCCCAGAACGCGGTCGTCCCGCCGTTGCCGAGGATGACCTCGTAGCCGTCCGGGAGCGAGAACAGCTCGGACAGCCCGGCGCGCACCCGGCCGACGAGCGACTTGACCGGCTTCTGCCGGTGCGAGGTGCCGAGGTAGGTGGAACCGGACCGGGCGAGGGCGGCGAGCTGCTCTTCGCGGACCTTCGAGGGTCCGCAGCCGAAGCGGCCGTCGGCCGGCTTGAGGTCTGCTGGGATCGTCAACTCAGCGTCGGTCATGAGCTTAGTCTCTCAGGTCGGGACAACGCAGGTAACGGCGGTTGGCGGGTGTCCGACATGTGGAATCGTGACGGAAACGCACGGTTGCCGGCCGCGCTGGGGGTGGGTTGCGCTCTTCGCCTTGACGGCGTTGGTGCACCCGTGGGACTCGACTGCGCTGATCGGCCTCCCCGGCCGGGCTGGCCGCTGGTTTTCGTGCCGTGGCGACGGGAGCGGTTCGCCCGGCGGGTGGCCGCTGTTCGCTCTTTCCGCGACCTTCGCAGGGTTCGTCGTCGCCGGGTTTTTCATCGAACCGCCGGACGCGAGCGAGTTCGGCTCAGCCGTTTTCGCGGTCGTGCCCGCCGCCGCGCTTCTCGCCGCGCCGTTGTGGTGGTGGCCGCGGGGCAGGGTGCGGCCGAAGGGACCAATGCGCGGGGTCCGCGCGAAACTGGACGGGGATACCGCTCAGTGGGACTTCGGCCTGGACGCCGAGGAGACCGGCGTCCAGGCCGAAGCGGGGTGACTCAGCGCCAGCCGCCCTCGTCCAGACCGCCCGGGATCGGCGCGGCTGGGTCGTACGGTGTGCGGCTGAAGATGAACGTCGCGAGGTTCAGGTGGTTCGCCGTCCCGTCCGCGGTGCGGCCGACGGTGAGCGTTTCGCCCGCGTAGTAGCCGTCCAGGCCGATCCAGGTGTCCGGGCCCTCGGGGCGGAAGCGCGACGCTCGTCCGGCTCCGACGGCCGGGTTCAGCGAGATCAGGCCGTCGCCCTGCACGCGCAGGAAGTACGGCGACGGGCCCCAGTGCCACAGGCCGGTCAGCGCGAGCAGCTCCGGGTCCACAGTGGACGGAAGCCACTCGTCGGGCAGTGCGGGTTCGAGGTCGTCGGCGGTGGTGAGCAGGTCCAGGCAGAGTTGCGTGATGCCGACGCCGCCGGTGGAGTTCGCGAGGCACAGCGCGCCGGTGCCGCTGCGCGGGTCGACCAGGGTCGCGGCGAGGAAGCCGGGCATCGAGCCGGTGTGCCCGGCCAGGTGCCTGCCCTGGTAGCGCACGACCATCAGGCCGAGGCCGAACCCGGTCGACCACACCTCGGTGTCGTCGACGGTGTTCATCGTCCGCATTTCGTCGACCGTGTCGGCGGACAGCACGTCGCCGGTGTGGCCGCCGAGGAACGACGTCCAGCGGCCGAGGTCGGTGATCGTGGACCAGAGCTGGCCCGCCGGGGCCATCGCGCCCGCGTCCGGCCACTTCTCGGGCATCAGCACGTCGGCGAACGGGTGCACGGCGAATCCCTCGGCGTGCGCGCCGTCGGGGTGCGGGGTCGTGCGGTTCATGCCCAGCGGGGCAAGGATTTCGTCGCGCACGACGTCGTACCAGGGCCGCTCGCGGTGCCGGGCGACCAGCTCGCCGAGGACGCCGTAGCCGACGTTCGAGTAGTGGAACTTGGCGCCGGGACGCAGCTTCGTCGCGCCCTTTTCCAGGCTCGCGACGAGCGCCGCCCAGTCCGCGCCGGGCGCGCGCTCCCACCACTGGCCGGGCGATTCCGAGGTAAGGCCGGAGGTGTGCGACAGCAGCTGCGCGATGGTGACCGAGCCGAACGCGGTGCCCGGCAGGTGCCGTTCCAGCGGGTCGGTGAGGTCGAGCTTGCCTTCGTCGCGCAGCCGCATGACCGCGGTCGCGATCATCGTCTTGGTGATCGACCCCAGCCGGTACTGCGTGTCGTCGTCCGGGCGTTGGTCGCCGACGCGGCCGCGGGCTCCGGACCAGACGACCTCGCCGCCCCGCACGACAGCGGCGAGCAGGGACGGGGCGCGGCTGACGGACTGCTCCTGCGCGAGCCGTCGGTACAGGGCGAGTTCGGTGGAGTCGAGCATGGGCGTCATTCTGCCCGGACGGCTCAGCCGAGCAGTTGCCGGTCCAGCGCCGTCGTCACCGCCGCCGTGCGGTCGGAAACGCCGAGCTTCGAGAACACCCGCAGCAGGTGCGTTTTCACCGTCGCCTCGCCGATGTGCAGCTCACGGCCGATTTCGGCGTTGGTGCGGCCCTTCGCGACCAGTCGCAGCACCTCCACCTCGCGCGCGGACAGCGGCGAGGCCGGCGTCGGGTTCCGCATCCGGTGCACGAGCTTGCCCGCGACCGACGGCGCCAGCACGGTCTCACCGCGATGCGCGGCCCGGATCGCGCCGGCCAATTCGGTGCGCGACGCGTCCTTCAGCAAATATCCCGACGCGCCGGCCTCGACCGCGCGCAGGATGTCCGCGTCGGTCTCGTAAGTGGTGAGAACGACGATCCGGCGGGCAGGTGTCTCTTTGAGGATCGCGTGGATCGCGCCGACGCCGTCGAGGCCCGGCATGCGCAGGTCCATCAGGACGACGTCGGGCTGTTTCACGCGGTCGAGCGCCACCGCTTCGTCGCCGGAACCGGCTTCGCCGACCACCGTCAGGTCGTCCTCGGCTTCGAGCATGCCGCGCAGTCCTTCGCGCACCACGGGATGGTCGTCGACGAGCATGATCGTGATCACGCGGGCACCTCCAGTTCCAGTTCGGTGCCGCCGTTCGCGCCGGTCCGCACTTCCAGCGTGCCGCCCACCTGCTCGGCCCGCGAACGCATGCCGCGCAACCCGAATCCGGTTCCGTCGGCGTCCGGGGCGAAGCCGCACCCGTTGTCGGCTACCCGCAACCGTATCGCTCCGTCCACAGCGGACAGCCGCACGCGGACGAGCGTCGCGCCTGAGTGCTTGCGCACGTTCGACAGCGCCTCTTGCGCCGCGCGCAGCAGCACCACTTCGACCGCGGTCGGCAGCGTCGGCAGATCGTCCACTTCGTACTCAACGGGGACGCCGATCTCCTCGGCGAGCCGATCTGCCTGCCGCTGCACTGCTTCCGACAATGAGCCAGTGGCCAAATCGGACGGTGCGAGCGCGGCGACCATCGCACGGGCTTCGGCGAGATTTTCGCGGGCGGTACGGCCCGCGAGCGCGAGATGTTTGCGCACTGTGGACAGATCAGTGTCCAGTTCGGACTCGATCGCCTGGGTCAGCGTGATGATGCTGGTGAACCCCTGGGCGAGGGTGTCGTGGATTTCGCGCGCCAGCCGTTCGCGTTCGGCGGCGGTGCCCGCTTCCCGCGACAGCCGGGCGACCTCGGCCTGGCTCGATTCCAGTTCGCGGATCAGTTCGGCGCGGGCGCGGCTCTGCCGCAGGACGTCGCTGGTGAACTTCCCGGCCAGCACGCTGAAGACGATGAGGATCGCGGTCATTGGCAGCAGGACCGACAGCAGCTGGTTGTCCCAGCCGCCGTTCACCACCGCGGAGACGGGTTCGAGCAGGATCAGCAGCGTCGTCGCGACGATCCCGGGGCGCAGCTCCAGCAGCATGAACACCAGCGGGCAGGCGAGGAACAGCACGAAGCTCGCCGCGGTGGTCGCGAGAATGGCGGTGGCGCTCAACGCGATCAGCGCCACCGCCGCGACGACCCGGGTGGTCTCGTTGTCCTCGCCGTGCACGACGCGCCGTCCCGCGGCCAGATACCCGACGGCGATCGCGCCCAGCGCGGCTTCGGCCACGATCTTCGCGGCGGCCGAACCGTCGTTGACGAGCACGAGGACCGCGGTCGCCGCGTAGGCGACCGCGAACATCACCTCCCAGGACCAGAACGACCGCTGCCACGCGTCGTCCTGGGTCACTTCGCTTCGTTCGTCCACCGGAACGTCACCCTCGCGAGCACCAGGCCCACCACGCACCACACCGCCAGCACCAGCGCCACCTTCGGAAGCTCCCATGTCCCCGCCATCTCCTGGGTCGCGGCCTCCGGCGGCAGGAACACCGAGCGGAAGCCCTGGCAGATCCATTTCAGCGGGAAGAACGACGCGACGTCGACCATGATCCTCGGCAGGTGCGTGATCGGCGTGACGAACACCCCGGAGATGAACTGCAGCACCAAGTACACCAGCTGCACCAGCGCGACGGTTCCGGTCGCCGAGCGGGCGACCGAGCTGATCGAGATGCCGAGCAGCGTCGAGGAGACGATCCCGAGCAGCAGCACCCAGACCAGGGTCAGCCACTTCGCCGGGTCGGACGGCAGTTCGAGATGGAACATCAGCATCGCCACCGCGCCCATCAGGACGGTCTGCGCCACGCTGGTCACCGCGACCATGACCATCTTGCCGACGAAATAGGCCGCCGCCGGCATCGGCGTGCCGCGCAATCGTTTCAGCGCACCGATTTCCCGGTCCGCGGCGATGCCGATGCCGACGCTGTTGAACGACGTCGACACGATGCCCGCGCCGATCATCCCGGCGGCGAGCAGCTGCCCGGACGACACCCCGGTCTGCGCGGTCGGTCCGTCGAGGATGGAGCCGAGCAGGATCATCAGCACCGCGGGCAGCGAGAAGGTGAACACCACCTGTTCGCGGTTGCGGAAGAACTGCCGCAGTTCGAGCGCGCCGCGGGCGAGGCCGAGGCTGAACGTGCCCGGTACGGCCATGGTCGTGGTCACGGTTTTTCCCCGATCAGGTCGAGATAGACGTCTTCCAAGCTGGGGCGCGTCACGGTGAGTCCGGCGAGTTCCCCTTGCGCGCCAGCGAGTTGCGAGACGAGCTTCGTCGGGAACTGCGTGCGTTCCTCGTGACTGCCGCGTTCGTCTTGCCACCGCACGACGGCTTCGGCGCGTTCGCGGCCGCCGAGGGTCGCCGGCGTCCCCTCCGCGACGACCGAACCTCGGGCAAGCACTGCGAGCCGGTCAGCCAGCGCTTCGACCTCGTCCAAGTAATGCGTCGTCAGCAGGATCGTGGTGCCCTCGTGGGCGAGTCCGTCGATCAGCGCCCAGAACTGCCGCCGTGCCTCGGGGTCGAATCCGGTGGTGGGCTCGTCGAGGAACAGCAACTCCGGACGGCCGACGATGCCGAGCGCGACGTCCACGCGGCGGCGTTGCCCGCCGGACAGTGACTTCACCCGCGCGCCCGCCTTCGCGGTGAGGCCGACCTTGTCGATCACCTCTTCCGGGTCCCGCGGGTTCGGGTAGTACTTCGCGAAGTGCCGCACGGTCTCCGCGACGGTCAGTTCCGCCGCGTCGGTGGCCGTCTGCAACACGATGCCGAGGCGGGCGCGCCACGCGCGTCCCGCGGTACCCGGGTCCTCGCCGAGGACAGTGGCTTCCCCCGCCGTCCGCTGCCGGTGCCCCTCCAGGATCTCGACGGTGGTCGTTTTGCCCGCGCCGTTGGGCCCGAGCAGGGCGAACACCTCGCCGTCGTGGATGTCGAGATCGATCCCGGCCACGGCGAGGTGGCCCGGGTACTCCTTGCGCAGTCCGCGCACTCGCACTGCTGTGCTCATGCCGTCAAGAGTGCGCCGCGGAGGCCGGTGAGCGGGACGTCCGGGCAGTGGAATCCGGCTGTCCACCGAACGGTGGACACGCTGGTTTCCCGTGGAACCACGCGATCCGCTGTTGACAAGTTGTCTAACATGACAAGATGTCTCACAAGCAGGTGACTGCCAGCGACGGAGTCCGCCTTTCGGTCCGGGTGAGCGGCAACCCGGACGGGCCCACGGTCGTGCTCGTGCACGGATACCCGGACAACAGCTCGATGTGGGACGGCGTCGCCGAGGAGCTGCGCCGCGAGCACCGCGTGGTCGTCTACGACGTGCGCGGCGCGGGCGAATCCGACAAACCGCGAGCGCGCCGGGCGTACCGGCTGGACCAGCTCGCCGACGACCTCGCCGCGGTGGTCGACGAGGTGCAGCCGGCTGGCAAGGTCCACCTCGTCGCGCACGACTGGGGTTCGATCCAGGCCTGGCACGCGGTCACCGGCGACCAGTTGCGCGGCCGGATCGCCTCGTACACCTCGCTTTCCGGGCCCAGTCTCGATCACGCGGGGGCGTGGTTCCGCGACCAGCTGACCCGGCCGACCCCGCGTCGCCTCGGGCACGCGCTGCGGCAGTTCCTGCACTCGTATTACATCGTCGCGTTCCAGGTTCCGTTGATCCCGGAACTGTTGTGGCGCACCGGAATCATGCGCACGATGATCCGGAAGCTGGAGCCTGCCGAGACGTCGCCGAAGACGGCAGACGGGGTGCACGGCCTCAAGCTGTACCGGGCGAACATGGGGCCGCGGCTGTCCCGGCCGCAGCCGCGTCCGGCGGAGATCCCGGTGCAGGTGCTCGCGCCGACCGGCGATTCGTACGTCACCGCGCCGCTGCAGACCGAGGTCGAACGCTGGGTGCCGGATCTGCACGTCCGGCGTGTGATCGGGTCGCACTGGATCACCCGGACCAAGCCCGCGGTGGTCGCTTCCGCGGCCGCGGAACTGATCGCGTCGGTGGAAACCGGCGAGGAAACTCGGGCGCTGCGGCGGGCTCGGGTCGGCGGCTCCAGCGGTCGCTTCGCGCATCGTCTCGTGGTCGTGACCGGTGCGGGCAGCGGGATCGGCCGGGAGACCGCGCTGGCGTTCGCGGCCGAAGGCGCCGACGTGGTCGTCAGCGACATCAACGGCGATTCGGCCGCGGAAACCGCGAAACTGGTGCGGGAGCGCGGAGTCGACGCCGGTGAGTACACAGTGGACTCTTCGGACGGCGAGGCGGTCGCCCGGTTCGCCGCGCAGGTGCGCGACGAGTTCGGCGTGCCGGACATCGTGGTCAACAACGCCGGGATCGGCATGTCCGGTCCGTTCCTCGACACGACGATCGAGGACTGGGAGAAGGTCGTGGACGTCAACCTGTGGGGCGTGATCCACGGCTGCCGCGCGTTCGCGCCAATGATGAAGGAGCGCGCCGAGGGCGGGCAGATCGTGAACCTCGCGTCGGCCGCGGCTTATCTGCCGTCAAAGATTCTCACCGCTTACGGCACCACGAAGGCCGCTGTGCTCGCGCTGAGCAATGGTTTGCGCGCGGAGCTGGCGGCCGAGGGAATCGGGGTCACGGCGGTGTGTCCGGGGCTGGTGAATACCAACATCACCAGCACCACCAAGTTCGTCGGCGTGGACGAGGTCGAGGAGAAACGGCGGCAGAAAGAATCGTCGAAGCTCTACGCTCGGCGCAATTTCGGTCCGGAGCGAGTGGCGCGCGACATTCTGCGGGCGGTGGAGAAGAACGTCGCGATCCAACCGTCCACTCCGGAGGCGAAGGTCGCGCTGGTCCTTTCGCGACTGACGCCGGGTTTGCTGCGTGCGGCGGCGAAACTGGACGTCACGCCGTGAGCCGTCCGCGCCGGATGACCGCGCAGGCCCGGCGGGACGACCTCATCGCGGCGGCGCTGGATCTATTCGGCACCCGAGCACCGGAATTGGTCACGGTGGACGACATCGTGGCCCGCGCCGAGGTGTCGCGGCCGTTGTTTTACCGGTATTTCCCAAGCCTGCGAGAATTGCAAATGCAGGCGTTGCGCACGGTCACCGACGGCCTCGTCGACCGGCTCGCGACGCTTGAGGAAGGCCCACCGGAAGAACGGCTGCGCGCGGCCGTACGCGGCCTCGTCGATGTCGCGGCGCATTACCGGGAGGGCTACGTTGCGTTGCTGCGCAGCGGTTCAGTCATCGCTACTTCGGAGACGGACGCGGCGATCGACGAGGTCCGCAACCGTGCCGTCGAGCTGATTCTGGAAGCGCTGCCGATTCCCGAACCGTCGCCGTTGGTGCTGCTGACCCTGCGCTGCTGGACCGCCGTGGTCGAGGGCGCTTTGCTGTCATGGCTGCAAGAAGGCACTGTCCCGCGCGAAACGCTGGACGGCTGGCTCGTCGATCAGCTCACCGCGATGCTCGCCGCCACCGACGCGCACCTGGCTTGAAGCGCCCCAATGCCACATTGGGTGCATGGGACGCACCCAATGTGGCGTTCGGTGCGTCTGACGCACCCAATGCCACATTGGGGCGCTTTGGACCAGACTCAGGCCTTCGAGATGAGGTTCCAGCCCTCGACCTCGGAAGGCGTGCGCGGGCCGGGGCCGACGTACTTCGCCGACGGGCGGACCAGGCGGCCGGTCTGCTTCTGCTCCAGGATGTGCGCCGCCCAGCCGGCAGTGCGCGCGGAGGAGAACATCGCCGGCATCATGTGCGGCGGCACCTTCGCGAAGTCCAGGATCACCGCGGCCCAGAACTCGACGTTCGTTTCGATCGGGTGGTCCGGACGGCGTTCGCGCAGCTCGGCCAGTGCGGCCTGCTCCAGCGCGGCGGCGACCTCGTAGCGTTCGGCGCCCAATTCCTTGCAAGTGCGGCGCAGCACGCGGGCCCGCGGGTCCTCCGCGCGGTACACGCGGTGGCCGAAGCCCATCAGCCGCTCCTTGCGGTCGAGGATGCCCTTGACCAGCGCGCGGGCGTCACCCGAGCGCTCGACCTCCTCGATCATCGGCAGCACGCGCGCCGGGGCCCCGCCGTGCAGCGGGCCGGACATCGCGCCGATCGCGCCGGACATGGCCGCCGCGACGTCCGCCCCGGTGGAGGCGATGACGCGCGCGGTGAAGGTGGAGGCGTTGAGACCGTGCTCGGCGGCGGAAACCCAGTACGCGTCGACCGCCTTGACGTGCGCCGGGTCCGGCTCGCCGCGCCAGCGGATCATGAACCGCTCGGTGATCGACTTCGCCTCGTCGACCCGCGACTGCGGCACCGCGGGCTGGCCGATGCCGCGCGCGGACTGCGCGACGTAGGACAGCGCCATCACCGAAGCGCGGGCGAGCTGGTCGCGCGCGTCGGCGTCGGTGATGTCGAGCAGCGGACGGTAGCCCCAGATCGGGGCGAGCATGGCGAGCGCGGCCTGGACGTCGACCCGCACGTCGCCGGTGTGCACCGGAAGCGGGAACGGCTCGGCGGGCGGGAGCCCGTGCCCGAACCGGCCGTCGACCAGGAGGCCCCATACGTCGCCGAAGGTCACCTTCCCGGCGAGGTCCTCGATGTCGACGCCGCGGTAGCGCAGTGCACCGCCGTCCCGGTCGGGTTCGGCGATTTCGGTCCGAAACGCGACGATGCCCTCGAGCCCGGGCCGGAACCCGTCGTCGGCTTCGTTGGTTGTGCTGATCGTGGAGGTAGTCACTCTTCGCGAACCCTTTCGATGCGCATTCCCCGGCTGTGTTGTGCACGCGCGGACGGGATACACGCTGGCTCCTTGCGCGCCTCATCGCACGGTGGGACAAACCATGCTCCCTTTGCCCGGCCGGGGCAACGGAAGAAGTCGTGGTTTCGGTCACGATTACGAGAACGATTCAGTCCAGGTGAGCCCGGGACGAGACTTTCTCCCGTCCAGTGAGGTGACCGCAGACTGGTACCCCGGTGGACGGGAGGTGAATCCCGGCTTGCGGAGGGTCGCGTCCCCGGCTGCCGGTGGTGTCGCGGGCAACCCGGCGGGGTGAATCTCTGAAGTTGCAAGATCTCGAAGATGGCTCCCGCTAAGTTACTTACTGACCACTTGTGCTCAGTAATCGAGGGGAAACATGAAGAAGCGATTCTTGTTCGCCGCCGCGTCCGCGGCGCTGGCTGTGGCGACGTGTGCGCCTGCGGCCGAGGCGTCACCGGCGTCACCGTGCGGGTTTTCCAGGTCGGGCAGCAACTCCTTCTACAACCACTGCGGCAACGACTGGGCCTGGATCTTCATCGACTACTCGGCGCCCAACCTTCGCGGCGAGTACTGCTTCAAGCCGCATTCCGAGCGCGGGGTCGGGCAGTTCGCCGGCGATCCGCGCGGGGCTTGGTACACCCGGACCGCGACGACCGACGGTACTCGTTGCACTAACAAGTAGCGCTTCATAGTCCGCGGGGCAGCCTGGCCGTTCCAGGCTGCCCCGCTCGCGCATATGCCCTATGCGCCGCGCCTCCGCGCCGGGCGCAGGGGGTGCGGCGTGCTGTCCGCTGCCTTGTGCGCGCGGGCTGGCTTCCCTCGACGCGAGTTCCTGGACGACGGAATTGCGCTTCTGTTGTTGTGTAAACACCGTGTATCCGAATCGGGCGGAGCGCCTTCTCCGGTGGTAAGAACTTTGCCATGCACCTGAGCCCGCAGGAACGCGACAAACTGCTGGTCCACGTCGCGGCGGACGTTGCGCGCAAACGGCTCGAACGCGGTGTCCGGCTCAATTACCCCGAAGCCGTCGCGCTCATCACCGATTACGTCCTGGAAGGCGCCCGCGACGGTCGCACGGTCAGTGAATTGGCCGCGGGCGGGCGCACCGTGCTCACGCGGGCGCAAGTGCTCGACGGGGTGCCGGAAATGGTGGATTCCGTCCAGGTGGAAGCGACTTTTCCGGACGGCACGAAGCTCGTCACGGTGCACGAACCGATCGGTTGAGGAGGAATTCTTGCGGCCAGGCGAGATCATTCCCGGCGACGAGCCGGTGCCGCTGAATCCGGGCCGCGCCCGGGTCCGGCTGCGCGTGCGCAACCTTGGCGACCGGCCGGTGCAGGTCGGTTCGCATTATCACTTCGCCGCCGTCAATCCCGGCCTGGAGTTCGACCGCGAAGCGGCTCGCGGGCACCGGCTCGACGTGCCGGCCGGGACGTCGGTGCGCTTCGAGCCGGGGATCGACCGCGAGGTCGACCTGGTGCCGCTCAGCGGAAACCGGCGGGTGCCGGGGCTGCGCGCCGAATACGCCGGGGAGTTCTGATGCCGGAGATCGACCGTGCCCGTTATGCCGAGTTGTTCGGCCCGACCGCGGGCGACCGGATCCGGCTCGCGGACACCGACCTGCTGATCGAGGTCACCGAGGACCGGTCGATGGGGCCCGGCGGCAGCGGCGACGAGGTGCTTTTCGGCGGTGGCAAGGTGATCCGCGAGTCGATGGGCCAGGGGATGGCCACCCGCGCCGAGGGGGCGCCGGATCTGGTGATCACCGGCGCGGTGATTCTCGACCACTGGGGTGTCGTCAAGGCTGACGTCGGCGTTCGCGACGGCCGGATCGTCGGCATCGGGAAGGCGGGCAACCCGGACACCATGGACGGTGTCGATCCGGCGCTGGTGATCGGCCCGTCCACGGAAGTGCTGGCAGGCAACGGCAAGATCCTCACCGCGGGCGGCATCGACTGTCACGTGCATTTCGTCTGTCCGCAGCTGGTAGACACCGCGCTCGCCGCCGGATTGACCACTTTGGTCGGTGGCGGCACCGGACCGAACGAGGGCACCAAGGCGACCACGGTGACGCCCGGTGCCTGGAATCTTGGCCGGATGCTGTCCGCAATGGACGGTCTGCCCGTGAATGTGTTGCTTCTGGGCAAGGGAAACACGGTCCGGCACGAGGCGTTGCGGGAGCAATTGGCTGCCGGAGCGGGTGGGTTCAAGCTGCACGAGGACTGGGGATCGACGCCCGCCGCGATCGACGCTTGTCTCACTGTCGCGGACGAATCCGGCGTGCAGGTCGCGATCCACACCGACACTCTCAACGAGGCTGGGTTTCTGGAGTCCACTGTGGAGGCGATCGGCGGCCGGTCGATCAACGCCTACCACACCGAGGGTGCGGGCGGCGGACACGCGCCGGACATCATCGAGGTGTCCGGGATGGCGAACTTCCTTCCGTCCTCGACGAATCCGACCCGGCCGCACACCGTCAACACCCTCGACGAACACCTCGACATGCTGATGGTCTGCCACCATTTGAACCCGTCGGTGCCCGAGGACCTCGCGTTCGCGGAAAGCCGGATCCGGCCGAGCACGATCGCCGCCGAGGACGTCCTGCACGACCTGGGCGCGATCTCGATGATGAGTTCCGATTCGCAGGCGATGGGACGGATCGGCGAGGTGATCATCCGGACCTGGCAGACCGCGCACGTGATGAAAGGCCGCCGTGGTGCGCTTCCCGGCGACGGTGCCGCGGACAATCCGCGGGCCCGTCGTTACGTCGCGAAGTACACGATCAACCCGGCGATCGCACACGGAATGGACGCGGAGATCGGCTCGGTGGAGGTCGGCAAACTCGCCGATCTCGTGCTGTGGGAACCGAAATTCTTCGGCGTGCGCCCGCATGCAGTGCTGAAAGGCGGGTTCCCGGCGTGGGCGGCGATGGGGGACGCGAACGCTTCGATCCCCACGCCGCAGCCGGTGCTCGCGCGGCCGATGTTCGGTGCCGCGCCCGCCGTCGCGGCCGCGTCCAGTCTGCATTTCGTTGCCCCAGAAGCGCTGGAATCCGGTTTGTCGGAACGATTCCGCATCGCTCGGCCATTGGTGCCGGTCGCGAATACTCGCCGCCGGACGAAAGCGGACATGGTGCTGAACGACGCGACCCCAGCGGTGCGAGTGGATCCGGACAGCTTCGCGGTGCGCGTGGACGGCGAGCTGATCGAACCGCATCCGGTGGCTGAATTGCCCATGGCGCAACGGTATTTTCTGTTCTGATGGACCCAGTCGCACTCATTCTCGCCGACTCCCGGTTCCCGGGCGGCGGGCACGTGCATTCCGGCGGGCTCGAGGAGGTCGCGGCGCGAGGCCTTGTCCGGTCCGAACGCGACCTGCCGGGATTCCTTTTCGGACGGTTGCGTACCGCGGGACTGCTCGCCGCCGCATTCGCCGCTGCCTCAGCGCATGCCGCCGCACGAACCGTCGAGAGTGGCCATTGGCGACGGCTCGATCAGGAACTCGACGCCCGCACGCCCTCGCTCGCGCAACGGGAAGCGTCGCGAGCCCAAGGCCGGGGCACCGCGCGATCCGGACGTGTCGCGTGGCCGTCGCCAGTGCTGTCACAGCTGCTTGCCGAAACCGCGCGTCCGCATCATCCGATCGTCAGCGGCGCGCTCGTCGGCATCGGCGGCGGCAGTCCGTTCGACGCCGCTATGGCGGTCGCCTACCTCGCGGTGAGCGGCCCGGCGAGCGCGGCCGTACGCCTGCTCGGGCTGGACCCGTTCGCCGTGAACGCGGTGGTCGCGCGGCTTGCCGGACCGTTGCGCGAAGCAAGCGAGCAGGCCGCCGAGACCGCCGGTGCGGATCCGGCCGATTTGCCAGCGCCAGCGTCGCCGGCGCTGGATTTGTTCGCCGAGGAACACGCTCGGCATCACCAGGAAGAGGTGCGTCTCTTTGCCAGCTGAACACGGTCACGGGCACTTCCACGCCGTCAATTTCGACCCGACCGCCGCCGAACCGGACCACTACGACGCGGCGCCGACCGCCGGGCGGGCGTACCGGATCGGCATCGGCGGCCCGGTCGGCAGCGGCAAGACCGCGCTCACCGCCGCGTTGTGCCGCGCGCTGGGCGGCGAATACAACCTGGCCGTGGTCACCAACGACATCTACACGACCGAGGACGCGGACTTCCTGCGCCGAGCAGGCGTCCTGGACCCGGAGCGGATCGAAGCCGTGCAGACCGGAGCCTGCCCGCACACCGCCATCCGCGACGACATCACCGCGAATCTCGACGCGGTGGAAAAGCTGGAGGAGAAGTTCCCCGGCCTGGAATTGGTCATCGTGGAAAGCGGCGGCGACAACCTGACCGCGGTCTTCAGCCGGGGGCTCGCCGACAGCCAGGTCTTCGTGGTCGACGTCGCGGGCGGGGACAAAGTGCCGCGCAAGGGCGGCCCCGGCGTCACGACGGCCGATTTGCTGGTGATCAACAAAACAGACCTGGCTCCGTTGGTCGGCGCCGATCTGACCGTGATGACCTCGGACGCCCACCACATGCGCGGCGAGCTGCCGGTGTTCACCCAGTCCCTAGTGGACACTCCGGACGCTCCCGCCGTCGCGGACTGGGTGCGCTCGCTGGTGCCGGTCCGGCAGGGGTGAAGGCGCACGCACGCCTGGTCGCCGCCCTCGACGACGGGCGGACGGTGCTGCGAGAACTGAAGTCGATGGCGCCGCTGACGCTCGTCCCGCGTCGGCGGCGCGGCTCTGGTGCCGTGGTGCACCTGGTCAACTCGGCCACCGCACCCCTCGGCGGTGATGAGCTGCGGCTCGAGATCCAGGTCGGACCTGGTGCGGAGCTGACGCTTTCCGGCGTCGCGGCGACCCTCGCGCTGCCCGGTCTGCGCGAGGTACCGAGTTTGTCCACTGTGGAGATCGTCGTCGAGGACGGCGGTTCGTTCGAGTACCTGCCGGAGCCGACCGTCGTCACCGCCCGCGCCGACCACGTCGCTGTGCTGCGCGCCGACCTGGCTGCTGATGCGTGGTTCCACACCCGCGAGGTGCTCGTGCTCGGCCGAGAAGGCGAACGTCCGGGCCAGTTGTCCTCGACAGTGCACGTGACCTGCGGCGACGTCCCGGCACTCCGGCAGACGCAGACCGTCGGCGACCCTGCCTTGGCTGCGAGCCTCGCGGTGCTGGCCGGTCACCGGGTGCTGGTCACGGAGATCGAGTTCGGCGGGCCTTCTGGTCCGGCCGAGTCCGGCCCGTGGTGGTCGCGGACGCCGCTGGCCGCGGGCGGGACGCTGACCACCGCACTGGCCCCGGACGTCGTGACCGCGCTGTCTCTGGATCGATCCCGGGCCGTCAGGTGAACAGCGGAATGGCAGCTGGTTTCCGCCGGATTGCGGGCCGGTGGCGGGCCGGGCGTGGCAGGAGTCACCGTTCGGTGGGTTTCGCCGGGACCGGCGACCCAATACCGTCGCTGGATAGCCGTGATTCGACACCCTCACCAGGGGTAACGGAGGTTGGGCCGGATGACACCGGAGATCGACGAGGCGGTCGTGCGGCTGCCTGGCATGCGGGTGGCTTACGACAGCGCGCCGTTTGACGAGTCGGCGCTCGCGGCCACGTGGCATGACCAGCTGGAGAGCTGGCTGAGCCAAGCCGTTTCCGAGGCGCTCGCGGAACCCAACGCGATGGTGCTCGCGACCGCCGACGCCGAAGGCAGGCCCTCTTCGCGCACGGTGCTGTGCAAGGGCTTCGACGAGCGCGGAGTGGTTTTCTACACGAACTACACGTCGTCGAAGAGCCACGACCTCACGGCCACGCGCTACGCGTCGGCCACCTTCCCCTGGTACCCGCTGCATCGCCAGGTGACGGTCCGCGGCGAGGTGGAGAAGGTCAGCGCGGACGAGACGGCCGCCTACTGGGCCCAGCGCCCGCGCGGTTCGCAGCTCGGGGCGTGGGCGTCGCCGCAGTCGCGAGTGGTCGAGGGACGGCGCGCGCTGGACAACGCGCTGCGCAACATCGAACGCCGCTTCGCCGACGTCGAGCACATCCCGGCTCCGCCGCACTGGGGAGGCTGGCGCATCCGCCCGGACTTCGTCGAGTTCTGGCAGGGCCGCGAGGACCGCCTCCACGACCGTCTCCGCTTCCACCGCACCCACGACGGGTGGCACGTGGAGCGGCTGGCTCCCTGATCTTCGGATGGTTTCGGACGCCGCCCCTGGGCTTTGGCCCGGGGGCGGCGTTTCGTTTCGCCGGGCTTTCGGGCCCGGCGCGCGATGCCCGCGATGCGGAGGTCCGTGAGGGGAACCCTGAGGGAATCAGAGTCCCTCAGGGTTCCCCTCACGGACCTTTCAACGAACCCGCCGCACTGCGGAGAAAGCTTCGGCCCAGTCGCCCGCTCGTCCTGCGGTGAGGTCCCAGCGGGTCGGCAAACCCGTCCTGACCAGCCTGCGGGGAAAATCACCTGCGCCCGCTTCGTTAGCGCAACTAAGCTGATAGCTCGTGACTGCAGAACCGGGGATACGCCCGCCCCGTAACGGGGCCCGCAAGCTCCTCGGCCGGATCATCGTCGACACTCGTCCACTCAGGATTCCGGCTTTCCGGCGGCTGTGGATGTCCACCGCGGTCACCGCGGTCGGTTCGCAGCTCACCGCGGTCGCGGTGCCGAAACAGGTTTTCGATATCACCGGATCGTCCGGTTACGTCGGGCTCACCGGCGCGGTCGCGCTCGTGCCGTTGCTCGTGTTCGGGCTGTGGGGCGGGGCGATCGCCGACGCCGTCGACCGGCGGAAGTTGCTGCTCGTCACCAACGTCGGCGTCGCGGTCACCTCCGCGCTTCTCTGGCTCCAGGCGTTCACCGGGATGCATTCGGTGTGGCTCGTGCTCGGGCTGCTCGCCGCGAACCAGGCGTTCTTCGCGATCAACATGCCCACTCGCGGCGCGGTCGTCGCGCGGCTGGTGCCTGCCTCGCTGCTGCCGTCGGCGAACGCGCTCAACACCACGATGGCCACGTTCGGCGCGGTGTTCGGGCCGCTGTTCGGCGGGGCGCTGATCCCGGTGATCGGACTGTCCACTTTGTACTTGGTGGACGTCTGCGCACTGGCGATCACGTTGATCGCGGTGTGGCGGCTGCCCTCGATCCCGCCGCTCGGGGAGGGGGCGCGCAAGGCGGGAATCGGTTCGGTCATCGACGGATTCCGTTATCTGGCCAACCAAAAAGTGCTGCTGGCGTCGTTCGTCGTCGACATTATCGCGATGGTCGCCGGCATGCCGAGGGCGTTGATCCCGGAGATGGCCGAGCGGACGTTCGGCGACCCGCCCGGCGGCGGTCCGGCGCTCGGCATGCTCTACGCCGCGCTGCCCGCGGGCGCGATGCTGATCGGGTTGTTCTCCGGCTGGCTGCACCGGGTGCAGCGGCAGGGGGCCGCGGTCGTGATCGCGATCTGCTGCTGGGGTGCGGCGATGGCGGCGTTCGGGCTCGCGCATTCGCTGTGGCTGGCGCTGGTGTTCATGGCGCTCGGCGGCGCGGCGGACATGGTCAGCTCGGTGTACCGGCAGGCGATCCTGCAGACCGCCACCACCGACGAGATGCGGGGGCGGCTCCAGGGCGTGTTCACCGTGGTCGTCGCGGGCGGGCCGCGGATCGCCGACCTCACGCACGGCTGGTCCGCCGCGGCGTGGGGGACCAAGGTCGCGGCGACCGGCGGCGGGCTCCTGGTGATCGTGCTGACGGTGGCCTCGCTGGCCGTTCTGCCTGGGTTCTGGAGGTACCGGGCACCGGTCGAAGAGGACCACTGACAGTGGCATTACTCCATCAAAACAACTCTGCGTAGCGCAGCTACTCCGATGAGGGCGGTGGTGGGGAGGAAGGTGGAGATAGCATGCCCGATATGCGTGCATACCCGATCGCTTTGTTGATCTCCGCCGCCGCTGTCCTCACCGCCTGCTCTTCTGGCGAGCAGAAAGCTGCCGCGCCGCCGCCCGCAACCAAGGCCCCGTCCTCGCAGCCCTCCTCGTCCGCGCCTGCCAGCAAGGCGTCGGACACCTGCGCTCTGCTGCCGGCCGACGACGTCAGCAAGGCGATCAAGATCCCCGGCATCTCGTCGAAGGCCGGCCCCGCCCACGACAATCCGAGCAACGGCGGCAAGGCCACGAGCTGCGAATACGTCGTCGAGGGCAAGACCGCCGGCGCGCTCGCGGTGACCCGCTACGAGGGTCGCAAGGCCAAGGCCGCGGACATGATCGCCGCGATCAAGAAGGCCAAGCCGGGCGCGGTCGACGTGCCGGGATTCCCGGACGGCGCCGTCTTCTACACCGACGAGCAGAAGACGGCCACGCTCGCCGCGGCCAAGGTGTCCAACGGGGTTCCGGTGCTGGTCAACTACACCGGACCGGTCAAGATGACCAAGGAAATGATGACCCCGCTCGTGCACACGGCGGTCGCCAAAGCCTGATCGGCCGACTTTCCGCACCTGTCCGGACAAGGCACATTAACCGCCCATGACGGACGTGAGCGAGGGCACAGCCAAGGTCGCCGAGCCGGCGCTGCTGCGGGTCATGGGCCCGAAACTGCTGCTGTTCTTCGTGGTCGGCGACATCATCGGCACCGGCGTGTACGCGCTGACCGGGCAGGTCGCCGGACGCGTCGGCGGCGCGTTGTGGCTGCCGTTCCTGCTGGCGTTCGTGGTCGCGTTCATGACCGCGTTCAGCTACCTCGAACTGGTCGGCAAATACCCGCGCGCGGCCGGCGCGGCGCTGTACACGAACAAGGCGTTCGGGGTGCCGTTCCTGACCTTCATGGTCGCGTTCGCGGTGATGTGCTCCGGGATCACGTCGGCGTCGTCGGCGGCTGTCGCGTTCGGCGCGACCTATCTCGCGGCATTCGTGAAGCTGCCGACGGTGCTGGTCGGCATCGCCTTCGTGGTGCTGCTGGCGCTGATCAATTTCCGCGGCATCGGCGAATCGGTGAAGGCCAACGTCGTCCTCACCTGCATCGAGCTGTCCGGCTTGCTGATCATCATCGGCGTCGGCGTGTGGGCGGTGCTGAACGGCGACGGCGAGCCGTCCCGGCTGGTCGAGATCGACACCGCGGACAAGACGTGGCTGGTCGCCATCTCCTCGGCGACGTCGCTGGCGTTCTTCGCGATGGCGGGCTTCGAGGACTCGGTGAACATGGCCGAGGAATGCCATGACCCAGTGCGGATTTTCCCGCGCGCGATGCTGTGGGGCATGGTCATCGCCGGGACGATCTACGTGCTGGTCTCGGTGACGTCGTCGCTGCTGGTCCCGGCCGCCGAACTCGCTGGCGCGAAGAGCGACGCGCTGCTGAAGGTGCTCGACGTTGGCGCGCCGGGATTCCCGCGAGAAGTCTTCTCCGCCATCGGCCTGTTCGCGGTGATCAATTCCGCCTTGATCAACATGCTGATGGCGAGCCGGTTGTTGTACGGCCTCGCGAACGAACGCGTCCTGCCGCCGGTTTTCGGCCGCGTGCACCCGACTCGCCGGACGCCGTGGGTGTCGATCATTTTCACCAGCGTCATCGCCGTCGGCCTGGTGTCCTTTGTGGACATCAGCGCGCTCGGCGGCACGACCGCGTTGCTGCTGCTCGTGGTGTTCGCCATCGTCAACATCGCGCTTCTGGTGCTGCGCAAGGACAAAGTGGCGCACAAGCACTTCCGCGCGCCGACGGTGCTGCCGGTGCTGGCCGCGGTGTTCTGCCTGTACCTGGTCAGCCCGCTGTCCGGCCGCCCGGCGCAGGATTACCAGGTGGCTGGCATCCTGCTGGCCGTGGGCGTCCTGTTGTGGGTGGTGAACGTCCTGGTGAAGCGGGCGCTCAGTGGTGCGTCATCGCGGCCTGGAGCCACCAAGCGCTGAACCCGGCGATTTTCGCGTCGACCACCAGCGGGCGGTCGAGCCCGGCGGCGACCCGGGTCGCTACCTCGTCGAGGTCTTCCTCGGCGCGGACAGTGACCGCGTCGCAGCCGTAGCCGCGGGCGATGGCGGCGATATCGGTGTCGGGGAAGGTGACTGTGTCGGCGGGATGTCCGCCGGGTTCGAAGAAGTACACCTCGGCACCGTAGGCGTGGTCGTTGTAAACGACGATCAGCATCGGGAGCTTCAGACGTACGACGGTTTCCAGTTCGGCGATGCTCATCAGGAACCCGCCGTCGCCGCACGCCGCGACGGGGAAGCGGTCCGGCTGGGCGAGCGCCGCGCCGATCGCGGTGGCCAGTCCGAGTCCGATCGACTGGAAGGCCTGGGTGAAGCAGAAACCGTTCTCGTCGGGGACGTCGAGGTACATCGTGGGGTAGCCCATGAAGTTCCCGGAATCGACGCCGACGACGCGGTTGGCTGGAATGAGGTCGTCCAGCGCGGCGGATAACGTTCGCGGGTCGATGACGTCGGCGGTCCCGGCGTCGTCGTGTTGGTTGTCGCGCCAGCGGATCTCCCGGCCGATTCGGGTTTTTAACTCTTCGCTGCGGTATCCATTATGGACTTCGATCAGCGAGGTTGCCGCTGCGGCGGTACCGGCGACATCGCCGACGATTCCGAGGTCGACCGGCCGGTTCCGGCCCAGTGCGGCGGACTCGAGATCTACTTGCACAAGTGTCGTTTCCGGTGAGAGCAACCGGCCATGCGCGGTGGTCCAGTCGTTGAGCGCGGAACCCCAGCCGACGACGACGTCCGCGCCCTGGACCAACTCGGTCGTCAGCGGAGACGAGAACCCGCCGGACACCCCGATCGCCCACGGCTCGCCAGTGAACAGTCCTTTCGCGACCGCGCCCTCAGCGAGCAGCGCGCCGCAGCGGTCAGCCAACGCGACGAGTTCTGTCCGAGCCGCACGGGAACCGCGTCCGCAAAGGAATACCGGACGCTCGGCCTTCTGCAGAATTGAAGCGAGAGCCTCCACTTCCGCCTCAGCGGCGCGCGGCTGAGGCAACGGCGAGATGGGGGCCAGATCATCGAGAAGGCTTTCCTCGAAAGGCTCAGCCTGCACGTCCAGTGGGAGTCGCAAAAGGACAGTCCGCCGATCCCGTCGCGCTTGAGTGAACGCGCGCCGCACATCGGCCAACGCAGTTTGCGCGGACCGAACCAGGATGCTGCCCGCTCCCACCGACCGGGCAAGCACGTCCTGGTCGATGTGAAAGTTCGACAGCGGATCCGTCGCCTCGCCGGTGACGATGACCAGCGGCGTCCGGCTCTTCGCCGCCTCGCCGATCCCGGTGGTCGCGTTGCCGAGCCCGCAGCCCTGATGCACCGACACCGCCGCGACCTCGCCGCTGCACCGGGCGTAGGCGTCGGCCATCGTGGTCGCGCCGCCCTCGTGCCGGGCCGCGACGAACTCAGCCCCGCCCTGGATCAGGCCGTTGGTGAAGTGGAAATTCCCGCTCCCGACAACGCCGAACGCTTTGCGGACGCCGAATCGGGCCAGCGCGATCCCGACGGCTTGTGCGACGTTCACGCCTGTACCACCGCGAGCACCCGCGCCGGGCTGCCGGTCCCGCCGACGATCGGCAGCGGGCAGACCACGACGAGCGCACCGGTCGGCGGCAGCGAGCCGAGATTCTGCAACGAGGTGATGCCGTACTTGTCCGCGCCGAGCAGGTGGTGGTGCGCGGGCATCGGCGGGTCCAGCACGAAGCCGTTCCCGGCGTCGATGCCGACGGTTTCCACGCCGTAGCCGGCGATCGGCGTTTCCTCGGCGAGCCACTTCGCCGCTGCCGCCGAGATGCCGGGGGTGTGGCTGGCACCGTCGGAGAAGTTGAGGAACGCGTCGCGGTCTCGCGCGTACTGGTCCCAGCCGGAGTGCACGAGCAGCCAGCCGCCCGGGCGCAACGGACCGTGTTCGGCTTCCCAGGCCTGGATGTCGGCTATCTCCAGCAGAAAGTCTGGATTGTCGGCGACGCGCGCGGAGATGTCGAGGACGTGCGCGGGCCCGATCAGCCTGCCGACCGGCAGCTCCGAAACGTCGGCGCCGTCGCGGTTGGAGATCCAGTGCCGCGGCGCGTCGAGGTGGGTGCCGATGTGCTCGCCGGTGTGGATGTTGTTGTGCCGCCACAACGGTCCGGAGTCGTCGAACTCGCTGACCGATTCGAGGCTGAAGTCGATCAGGTTCGCGAACGGCTCGGGCAGCTGCAGCGTCGGGGTGGCGGCGCTGAGCTTGTTGGTGAGGTCGACGACCCGCAGCCGGCCCTCGGCCAGCTGGGTCAGGAGCTGGTCGACCGCGGTCTCGGCGGGGATGCTCATCGGTGCGTCCTCTCGGTCGCGGGGCGCGCTATTGCGGATCCTTGACGGTCGTTGACAGTGCGGAAGGCCATATCTACAGTACCGGTTTCAACAGCACTGACGGAATAGCTGCCGAAGATCAGTCAGAGTGAACACGGAGCCTCGACCAGGGCTTCCGGAGCCGCGAGGCCGCCGGGACGGAGCATCGACGCACGGTGCTCGCGTCGTTACGGTGGCGAACGGACCGGTCTCGCCCGCCAGTTACGGAACGGAGTGTCGTGACCGACCAGCCCAGCCCAGCCGCTTTCCGGGCGCGTTTCCCTGCCCTCGCCGACTCGGTGCACCTCGCGAGCTGCAGCCAGGGCGCGCTCTCGGACGCGCTGACCGCGGAGCTTTTCGAGTTCCAGCACACGATCCGCGAATACGGGGCGCCGTGGGACAAATGGATGGTGAAGGTCGCCGAAGCACGGGAACTGTTCGCTCAGCTGATCGGTGCGGACGCCGACGACATCGCCGTCGTGCCGTCCGCGTCCGAAGGGGCGTATCAGGTCGCGTCCACCCAGGCATGGTCGCCGCGCGCGGGAATCGTCACGACTGACCTGGAATTCCCTTCGCTGGGCCATGTTTGGCTGGCGCAGCAGGGACGCGGCGCGGACGTTCAGTTCGTCGCTCAGCACGACGGCCTGGTCGACACCGAGGATTACGCCGCGCTCATCACCGAGCAGACGCAACTGGTGTCCGTCCCGTTGGTCAGCTACGCCAACGGTTTGCGGTTCCCGGTGCGCGAAGTTGCCGCGCTGGCCCGGGAAAAGGGCGCGCGAAGCTTTGTCGACGCCTATCAGGGCCTCGGCGTCGAGCCGGTCGACGTCGCCGAACTCGGCTGCGACTATCTCGTCAGCGGAAGCCTGAAGTACCTGCTCGGCATCTCCGGGATCGCCTTCCTCTACGTGCGGCCAGGCGTGCGCGACGAGGTTTCCCCGCCGCTGACCGGCTGGTTCGGCCGCACGAACCCGTTCGAATTCGACCCGCGGCACCTCGACTATCCCGAGCACGCCCGCCGGTTCGAGACCGGGACACCGTCGATCCCGTCCGCGTACGGCGCGGTCGCCGGCCTGAAGTTGTTGCACCAGTTGGACGCGCACCGCGTGCGTGACCACATTGGAGGGTTGACCGGGCAGCTGCAGCAGCGGTTGCTCGACGCTGGGGAGCGGCTCCGGTCCCCGCTGGACGACGCGCGGCGCGGTCCGCTCGTCGCGCTGGCCGACCGGGATCCCGACGCGCTGGCGGCGTTCCTCGCCGGGCGGCGGATCGTGTGCAGTGCCCGCGGCGACGTGCTGCGGATGTCCTTGCACTACTACAACGTCGAGTCCGATCTCGACGCCGTCGTTGCGGCGATCGCCGAGTACCGGGCGAGCCAGTAGGGAGCAGACATGGCCGAGTCCCCGTCCCCGAACCGGTTGCAGCGGAGGCTGCGCGGCAGGCAGTTGACGATGATCGGAATCGGCGGGGCCATCGGCACCGGCCTTTTCCTCGGCTCGAGCCTGGCGATCTCGCACGCGGGACCGGGCGTCGTGCTCGCCTACGTCCTTTGTGGACTCGTCGCGCTGGCGATCTCCTGGGCGCTGGCCGAAATGGTGGTGGTGCACCCGGCCGCGGGCGCGTTCGGCAGCATCGCGCAGAAGTACCTCGGCGCGGGCAGCGGGTTCGTGGTGCGCTGGGCGTATTGGGCGATGCAAGTGATCGCGATCGGCGGCGAGACGATCGCGGCCGGCGTGTACGTCCAG
Source organism: Amycolatopsis halotolerans (assembly GCF_042647905.1). Classification (NCBI taxonomy): domain Bacteria; kingdom Bacillati; phylum Actinomycetota; class Actinomycetes; order Pseudonocardiales; family Pseudonocardiaceae; genus Amycolatopsis; species Amycolatopsis halotolerans. The sequence continues at coordinate 12,075 of NZ_JBHRWI010000075.1, read as the reverse complement.
TTCTGGTGGCCGCAGATACCGTTGTGGGTGCCGGTCGCGGTGTTCTCGCTGCTGGTGATTGTCGTCAACGGCGCGGCGGTGCACATTTTCGGCGAGTTCGAGTACTGGTTCGCGATGATCAAGGTCTGCGCGATCCTGGTGTTCGTCGCGCTCGGTGTGATTCTCGTGTTCTTCGGCCTGCCGAAGGCGCCCGCGCCCGGCTTGACGAATCTCAGCGCGGGCGGCGGATTCCTGCCGAACGGCGTGTCCGGGCTGTTGCTGGCCATGGTGTTCGTGCTGTTCAGCTATATCGGCACCGAGGTGGTTTCGGTGACTGCGGCCGAATCCGAGAACCCGACTCGCGACATCCCGCGCGCGGCCCGGGCGATGGTGGTGCGGCTGGCGATTTTCTATGTCGCGGCAATGCTCATCGTTGTCTTGGTAGTGCCGTGGACGGTCACCGGTGAGGGCGGTTCGATCACCGCCAGTCCGTTCGTCCGCGTCTTCCAAGCCGCGGGCGTTCCGGCGGCGGCGACGATCATGAACTTCGTGGTCCTGACCGCCGCGTTGTCGAGCGCGAACACCAACCTCTATCTCACCACGCGCATGCTGCATTCCCTTGCCGAGCACCGATTCGCCCCGTCCTGGGCAGGACGGCTGACCAGGTCCGGAGTGCCGCGCAACGCGCTCGTCCTGTCCACCGCGGGTCTGGTGATCGCGACCATTCTGTCCAAGAATTCCGACTCCAACGCGTATCTCGTGCTGTTCGGCATTTCGATCTTCGCCGCGCTCGTGGTGTGGATGATCATTCTGGTGACGCACTTGGCGTTCCGGATCCGCCGTCGCCGGGCCGGGCTGCCGCCGTCGCCAGTGCGGCTGTGGGGTGCACCGGTGGTGAACGTCGTGGTGATCGCTTTCCTAGCCACCGTACTGATTTCGACGTTCTGGATCGAAGGCCTCGACCCGGCGTGGAAGTTCGGGATTCCGTTCTTCGTCGTGCTGGTGGTGGCTTATCTGGTGCTGAAGGCAACCGGGCGCACGAAGCAGGCCGCGGAAGTGGAATTGGAAGACTCTACGTTGGTCGAGGTGCGCGAAAAGGCGTAGTCACGGGGTCAGGTGGGCGGCGAGTTCGGCTGCCGCCTCCTGTACCTGCGTAGCGAAATCCGTGTCCGCAGGCTGATCGGACCATCGCTCGAACGCGGTTTGGAACACCGCGGTGCCGACCTGCGCGAGCATCTTCGCACTCGATTCGGTCGCGCCTCGTTCCCGCAGCGCTTCGACGACTGCTTCGGTGACCGCCGCCAGCTTCGTCCGCTCGCGTTCCTGCAGTTCCGGGCTGGACGCGATGACCGCGCGCCGTTGAGCGGCCTGCGAAACCAGGCCAGCGAACAAATCGCCAGCGGCGACCAATGCGGCCAGCAGTGCTTGAAACGGTGGCAGCGCGGGGTCGGCGTGCCGGACAGCGTCGGCCATCGCGTCCGGGAGCTGCTCTGACCCGGCGAACAACACGTCGCGCTTGTCCGCGAAGTAGCGCGAGAAGGTGCGACGGGTGAGCCCGGCGCGCGCGGTGATCTGCGTGACCGTGGCGTTCTCGTAGCCGTGCTCGGTGAACAGCTCCAGCGCGGCCGCGCGGAGCCGCTCCTTGGCTTCCGGATCCCAACGCGGCATGCGGTGATCTTAGCAGTGATGACACAGTGGGTCATCACTGCTACTGTTGATGTCTCACTGAGTCATCAACCTCGAGAGGGTCGATCATGTCTTTGCTTGACCAGCGGGTTGTCGTCATCGGCGGCAGCTCGGGCATGGGATTGGCGACCGCGCGGGCTGCGGCGGAGGCGGGCGCGTCCGTCACGATCGCGTCGAGTGGCAAGGAACGGCTGGACGCGGCGCTCGCCGAATTGCCGGACAGCTGCGAAGGATTCGTCGCCGACGTACGCGACGAAGCGAACGTCGCGGCCCTGTTCGAGCACGTCGGCCAGTTAGACCACCTCGTGTACACCGCAGGTGACGCGCCGCATCAGCAGCCGCTCGTCGACCTGTCGCTCGATGACGCGCAGAGCGGGTTCTATGTCCGTTACTGGGGCGTCGTGAGCGCGGTGAAGCACGCCGCGCCGCGGATTCGGCCGGGCGGTTCGATCGTGCTGACGTCCGGGATCGTCGGCGTCCGCCCGATGCCCGGCGCGGCGCTCGCGGCCGGTTCCGTCGGCGCGGTCGAGGGATTGGCGCGCGGACTGGCCGTCGACCTGGCCCCGGTGCGGGTCAACACAGTCCGCCCGGGGCCGGTTCATACGCCGATGTGGGACGGGCTGCCGCAACCACAGCTGGACGCGATGGTCGCCGCGTTCACCGAACGGACGCTGACGAAATCGGTCGGTGAGGCGGACCAGGTCGCGGCGACCAATGTGTACTTGATGGAGAACAGTTTCGTCACCGGCGAGGTGATCACCGTCGACGGAGGTTTTGTGCTTACTGGAAGCTGACCTGCTCGCCGGGCTTGAGCAAATGCAGCCGGTCCTCGAGGCCAGCCTGGGCGAAAGCCGGACGGAGAGTACCCGGGCCCTGGGTGAAATGCGCCCAGTGCTCGAAGTGCAGCGGGACGACCTGGCGCGCGTTCAGGATCCGGGCCGCCTCGGCCGCGCCGTCGCTGGGCAGGGTGAGGTACGCGTCGCCGACCAGCGGTGTCTGAGCCCCGCCCGCGAAGAGGACAGCGATGTCGATCCGCTCGAAACGCTCGGCGATCTGCCGCACGACGTCGAGCGAAGCGTTGTCACCGCTGACGTAAACGGTCGGCTGGCCTTCGCTTTCGAGCACGAAACCGGTGACTTCGCCGACGAGATGCTCGCTGCCGTCGGGCCCGTGCTGCGCGGGAACTCCGGTGACGCGGACGCCGCCGAGGTCGTAGGACTCCCAGTTGGCCAGCGCCCGGACGGGCTCGCCGATCCGTTCCCTCGCCGAGGCGGTGGACAGGACGAGCGGGGCGTCGAGGGCGTACTTTCGCCCCGCCGCGTCCAGGTTGTCGGGGTGCTGGTCGTGGGAGAGCAGCACCGCGTCCACCTCGCCGACCTCCGCCGCGGCGACCGCGGGACCAGCGGTTTTCGCCAGCTTGCGGGTGCCGATCGGGTAGTCGCCGGGGGCGTCGAACGTCGGGTCGGTGAGCAGGCGGATCTCGCCGTGCTCGATGAGGGCGGTCGGGCCGCCGACGTACCGGATACGCGTCATGCGGGTACTCAACTCGCGGAGGGTTGCGCGGTATTCCGGCGCAGCGCCTGGAATTCGACCGGGCTGTGCGCGCTGAACACCGAGACCTCGTCCTGCTTCTCCCGGGCGAGGGTCCGCAACCGGGCGAGGTTGGCGCGGCGGGTGGCCCCGTCCATCTGGTTGATCGCCTCGAACACGCGCATGCCCGGCGGGCAGTGCGGGCTCACCGGGGCGACTTCGCCGTGGAAGAAGTACGCGTCGCCGGCGTGCAGGAGCCAGCCGTCGCCGGTGTCGACCGCGACGCCGGAGTGGCCGTGCGTGTGGCCGGGCAACGGGACGAGCAGTATTTCCGGCGGCAGGCCACGCAACGGTTGCACGGCGTCGAAGCCGAACCACTTCTCGCCGGCCTCGTCGTAGGTGCTCCACAGTGGACTGTGCGCGAATTGTTCGGCGCGGTACCGCGTTTTCTCCGGGAAGCTCTTCGGGTTGTCCGCGGCGCGGCGTTCGGTGGTGCGGACATGCACTGTGGCGTCGGGGAAATCGGCTAGACCGCCGGCGTGGTCGACGTCGAGGTGAGTCATCACGATGTGCCGGACGTCGGCGGGGTCGTGGCCCAGCGCGCGGATTTGCGCCACGGCGGTCTCTTCCATGGTCGGCTTCGCACCGACCATCGCCATGAACGGACCGCCGAGCCAGCGTCGCGATTCGGTGACGCCGCGGGTGCCGAAACCGGTGTCGACCAGCACGAGCGAGTCGGCGGTCTCGACCAGCAGGCAGTGCGCCACGATCGTGCTGCGCCGCAGCATCCCGGGGCGGCCGTCGAGCGCCTTGCCGCCGAGCGGGCGCATCGTGCCGCAGTTGAGGTGGTGCACCTTCATACCGTGCTCCTCTCGCTGAGCCGGACGAAATCGGTCAGGTCGTGCGAGGCGAACACGGTCACCTCGTCGGCGTGGTCCCGGCGCAGTTCGCGCAACCGGCGCTGGTTCTCGCGCCGCGGCCCGGGCAGCGTCTGGACCCGCCGTTCGAACATAGCCAATCCGGGCGGGCAATAGGAATCGGTGTCGATCTCCTGGTGGAAGAAATACGCGTCGCCCGCGTTGAGCACCCAGCCGGACCCGGTGTCGACAGCCACCCCGGCGTGGCCGACAGTGTGCCCGGAGAGCGGCACGAGCGCGACGCCCTCGACCCCGTCCAGTTCGCGGACCGCGTCGAGGCCGAACCAGCTGTCCCCAGCGTCCGAATAGGACTTCCACTGTGGACCGTGGCGGAACTGGACGTCGCGGTACCGCGGGTTTCCGGTGCGGTAGGCGTCGAGTTCCTTGCCGTAGACGTGCACGCGGGCCTGCGGGAAGTCGACGAGCCCGCCGGCGTGGTCGAGATCGAGGTGGGTGAGGACGATGTCGCGGACGTCAGCCGGGTCGAACCCCAGCGCGCGGATGCGGCTCAGCGCGGTTTCGCTTTCGTCCGTCAGCGGGTTCGACGTGCGCAGGAAGCGCGGGCCGAGCCAGCGCGCGGCGTCGGTGACGGTGGGCGAACCCATTCCGGTCTCGATGAGGGTCAATCCGGTGCCGGTTTCGACCAGCATGCAGTGGCAGACAAGGGTGGCTCGGCGCAGCAGCCCGGGCTTTCCGTCGACGAGCTTGCCGCCGATCGGGCGCATGGTGCCGCAGTTGAAGTGGTGTACCCGCATTAGGCGAACTCCCGTTCGACAGTGGTGTGCAGATGGGCGGCGACGGCTTGCAGCGGCGAGGTGTCCCGCCGGGTGCGTGCGAGCAGCAACGCGCCTTCGATCGCGGAAAGCACGATGGTCGCCAGCGAAGCAGCGCGTTTTTCGGGAAGACCGCGCTCGGTGAAGTAAGCGGAAATGCCGCGCAGCCAGCCTTCGTAACCCTGGTCGCAGGCGGCGCGGATCGGCTCGCTGTCGGCGGCTTCCAATGCGACTGTCGCGATTGGACAGCCGCAGCGGAAGTCCGATTCGGACAGTGAGGCGGCCAATGCGGCAACGATGAGGTCGATGGCGGTGGCCGGATCCGGTGCGGCAGCGGTGATTTCGCGGAACTGCCCGGCCAGCCGCTCCCCGGAAAGCTGTACCGCCTCGGCGGCGAGTTGTTCCTTGCCGCCGGGGAAATGGAAGTACAGCGAACCCTTCGGGGCCCGGCTTTCGGACACGAGCTGCGTCATCCCGGTGGCGTGATAGCCCTGGGTGCGAAACAGCTCAGCCGCCGATTCGAGCATCCGGCGGCGCGTGTCGGTGCGGTTGACCATGGGCCCACCGTAGCTCAAACTATGACGACCGGTCTAGTTAGTTTCGAGCTCTGTCAGTTTCGAGCGCTGCCCGCGCGGCGCGGCCGATCGGTAACCTCAGCGCCATGGCGAACCCCACCGGAGAGCAGTTCGAGATCACCCGCGGCAACGCGCGCGCCGTCATCACCGAGATCGGTGCCGGGCTGCGCGCGTTCGAGATCAGCGGAGTGCCGTACGTCGAGACGTTCGCCGAGGACGAGAAGCCGCCGAAGGGGCTCGGCCAGGTGCTGCTGCCGTGGCCGAACCGGACCAAGGGCGGCAAGTGGGAGTTCGAGGGCGAAGAGCAGCAGCTGGAGATCACCGAGGAGGCGCGCGGCAACGCCATCCACGGCCTGACCCGGCACCTGGAGTGGGAGCTGCTGGAGCACGCCGAAACGTCGATCACGCTCGCCATCGACGTCGAGGCGCAGCCCGGCTGGCCGGTCCCGCTGCGCGCGACGATCACCTACGACCTGCAGCCGCGCGAGCTCGTCATCACGCACGAGATCCGCAATGAGGGGGAGAAGCCGATCGGCGTCGGCGTCGGGACCCACCCGTACTTCCGGATCGGCGACGCGCCCACCGACGAACTGACCCTCACGCTGCCCGCCACGCGGGTCCGGCCGTACGAGGGCGACCAGCAGATGCCGTACGCGGACGAGCAGGACGTCGAGGACACCGAGTACGACTTCCGCCAGGGGCGTGTGCTGGAAGGCGTTGACCTGGACACCGCGTTCGGCGGGCTGGAGCTGGCTGCCGACGGCACCCACCACCACGTGCTGTCCCACGGCGATCGGCAGCTGGTGGTCTGGACCGGTCCGGACTTCCGCTGGGTGCAGGTGTTCACGCCGGACGACCTGACCGGCCGCGGCCGCGCGGTGGCGATCGAGCCGATGACCTGCCCGGCGGACGCGCTCAACACCCGCACCGACCTGATCGAACTGGAACCGGCCACGTCGTGGACGGGCAGCTGGGGAATCCGGGTCCCGTGAAACTCGAACTGCTGACCGACGCCGACGCGGGTGAGTTGCTGACCCTGCAGCAGGCCGCGTACATCACCGAGGCGCGGGCACACCAGAACTTCGACCTGCCGCCGTTGCTGGACACCCTCGACCACGTGCGCGCGGCCATCGCCGACCCGTCGATCACGGTCTGGGGTTTCCGCGACGGCGGCCGGCTGGTGGCGAGCGTGCGGATGCGAGTGGACGGTCGCGTCTGCGAGATCGGCAGGCTCGTGGTGGCACCGGATCGGCAAGGCGAGGGACTCGGTACCGCGCTGCTGGCGGCCGCGGAGGAGGCGACCCCGGCGGAGGTGACGGTGTTCCGGCTGTTCACCGGCGAGCGTTCGGCCGGGCCGCTCTATTTGTACCGAAAGCTCGGTTACCGCGAGACGCATCGCTCGCCGGAAGCGGGCTATCAGTTGGTGCACCTCGAAAAACCCCGGATGCGCGAACCCGGGTGAGTTCGTTAGCGTGTCAAACTATGGCTTACAAGGCGATTGTCGGGGGCTATGTGGTCCCCGTCGGCGCCGCTCCGATCGAGGGCGGCACTGTGCTCATCGAAGACGGCCGGATCACCCAAGTCGGGGCTGAGGCCGACGTCGAGGTGCCGGAGGACGCGGAGCTGGTGGACGCGTCCGGCAGCTGGGTCCTGCCGGGATTCATCGACGCGCACGCGCACCTCGGCGTCCATGAGGACGGCGAAGGCTGGGCGGGCAACGACACCAACGAAATGACCGACCCGAACGGCGCGCGCTTCCGCGCGGTCGACGGGATCGACCCGTACGAACCGGGTTTCGACGACGCGCTGTCCGGCGGCGTCACGAGCGTGGTGATCAAGCCGGGGTCGGGCAACCCGATCGGCGGGCAGACCATCGGCGTGAAGACGTGGGGCCGGTCCATTCTGGACATGATCTTCGCCGAGCACGTGAGCGTGAAAAGCGCGCTGGGCGAGAACCCGAAACGGGTTTACGGCGAGAAAAAGGTCACGCCGTCCACGAGGCTCGGCGTGGCCGCGATCCTGCGCGAGGCGTTCACGAAGGCCCGCAATTACCAGGCGAAGCGCGACCACGCGCTGGCCGAGGGCAAGCCGTTCGAAACGGACCTGACCAACGAAACGCTGGCGAAGGTCCTGGACGGCGAGCTGTACTGGGACCAGCACGTGCACCGCGCCGACGACATGGTGACCGCGATCCGGCTCGCCGACGAATTCGGCTACAAACTGGTGATCAACCACGGCACCGAAGGCCACCTGATCGCGGACCTCCTGGCCGAACGCGACGTCCCGGTGATCCTCGGCCCGCTGTTCACCACGAAGTCCAAGGTGGAACTGCGCAACCGAAGCCTGCGCTCGGCGGGGATCCTGGCGCGGGCAGGGGTTCGTATTTCCATCACCACTGACCACCCGGTCGTTCCCATCAACTTCCTGGTGTACCAAGCCGCTTTGGCGGTGAAGGACGGCCTGGACCCGGAGACCGCGCTGAAGGCACTGACGCTGCACCCGGCGCAGATGCTCGGCCTGGACGACCGGATCGGCACCCTGGCACCCGGTTTGGACGCGGACGTGGTCCTGTGGTCGGGCGACCCGCTGGACGTGATGAACCGCGCGATGCGGGTGTTCGTGCGGGGCCAGGAGGTCTACCACTTCGACGAGACGACCGGCGAGGGCGTGTCGGCGGATCGGCGGTACCGGGAAACTCGCTGATGCCTTGGTTGAGGCGGCCCGCCAAGAGCTGGCGGGGTGCCTCAATCGAACAGCGTCGTGAGGTCGAGTTCAGCCGTGAACGGCTCTGTGGTGCGGAATTTCCCCGTGACAGCTGGGGCGTCCTGGTAACCGAGTTCCCCGGCTTGGTGACAAGCGACGAGGGAGACCGGATTGCTGAGATCGACAATCCAGTAGAACGGGATTCCGGCGTCGGCATACTCGTCGTGCTTGGTGACGTAGTCGGTGCGCTTCGAGCCGGGTGAGACGATCTCGATCACCACGACAACCTCGTCGGCGCGGAACATCGCCTGCTCTCGATCCACCCGTTCGTTGGCTTCGCGGTAGGTGATGGTGGCATCGGGACGACGGGCCGAACCGGCTTCGCCGGGCGGTGCGAATCCTAGGTCGATGTCGACGTCAAGGTTGAAATCGAGGTTGGCCGGAAGCTGCGGCTCCAGCGCTTGGACGATCCGATAAGCCGCCTTGTTGTGGCGTCTTGACGGACTGGGTGACATCACGAGGCGGCCCTCCACGAGCTCGGTGAAGCCGGAGTCGGTTTCACCGAGGGCCGCGTATTCCTCGATCGACAGCAGGTGATCCGGGATCTCCCAAGGGAATTCACCACGCGTCGGCTCGGGAAGTGCTGTCACAGCGTCTCCTCACGTCACCGGCATTGTCTCACGCCTGCCGTGAGACTGTCAGTAACCATATCGACACGGAGAGCCATGTTTCGCCGCCGGGTTGATCATGCTCGGCTCTCTAGGAGCAGTAGTCCGCCAGGAACGCCCGCAACCCCCGCGGCGCACCACCGGTGACCGCGGCGAAATCCCCTGAGAGCCAAGCCCCGTCCCCCTGCGCGAGCAGTTCGAAAACCTGCGCGTTCGACCCCGCCTCCGGCACCCCGTTCGACTCCATCACCGCGCGATGCTCTTCGGCCGAGATCCGCCGATACTCCACCGGGCGGCCGGTCGCCGAAGCCCATTCCCGCGCCACCTCGGCGAACGTGACCAACTCCGGTCCGGTCAGCAGATACGTCCGCCCGGCATGCGCCGCCGGATCAGTCGCGATCGCCGCGGCCACCGCCGCGACGTCGCGGGCGTCGATCATCCCGATCCGGCCGTCGCCCGCGGAGCTCGAAAAGCCGCCGGTTCCGGCGATCTCCGGGGCGAGGGCCAGCAGATTCTGCATGAAGAAGTTCGGCGCGAGCAGCGTGTACTCCATTCCCGACGCCTTGAGGTGCGCGTCGATCCGCGCGTGCTCCCGACGCCGGGCGACTGGCGAATCGTCGACAGCCTTGTGGTTGGTGACTCGCACGACGTGCCGCACCCCGTGCGCGACCGCGCGATCGAGGACCGCGATCTGCGCTGCCACAGCGGGGCCGATCAGCAGGAGCGTGTCGACGTCGCGCAGGGCCGCGTCCAGGGTGTCCGGCCGGTCGAAGTCACCGATCACTTCGTCGGTGCCGCCCGACGGGGTGCGGACGAGCGTGCGGACCGGTCCGAGCAGTCGGACAGCTTCGCGGCCGATTTTGCCGGTGGCTCCGGTAACCAAGATCATGCGAGAAATACTGCTCGCCACCGGTATCGTTTGTGAAGAAGGCACCTCGACGATCTATAGGTACCCAATGGATACCAAGTATGCGAAAGCGTGCCCGTCGCGCACCGCGATGGACGTGCTGGCCAACAAATGGACGCTCTACGTCCTCGGCCTGCTCCGTCAGTACGAGCGCCCGTTGCGGTTCACCGAACTGCGCCGCGGCGTCGAGGGAGTGACACAGAAATCGCTCACCCAGGTGCTGCGCAACCTCGAACGCGACGGGCTGGTCAGCCGCACGGTCTACCCGACGATTCCGCCGCGCGTGGAGTACGCGCTGACCGATCTCGGCAGGGACGTCGGCGCGTTGACCGGCGCGATCGCCGACTGGTCGAAAGCCAACGCGGGCCGCGTCCATGCCGCCCGCGCGGCTTATGACGACAGAAAAGACTAGGCGTTCTTCAGCGAACGCGCGATCACCATCCGCTGAATCTGGTTCGTCCCCTCGAAGATCTGCGGCACCTTCGCCTCCCGCATGTACCTCTCCACCGGGAAGTCCTTCGTGTACCCCGCACCGCCGAGCACCTGGACCGCGTCCGTCGTCACCTTCATCGCGCCGTCCGTCGCCACCAGCTTCGCGATCGACGACTGACGCTGGAAGTCCAGGCCGCAGTCGCGACGGCGAGCGGCGTCCAGGTAGGTCGCACGGGCCGATTCGACCGTCGCCGCCATGTCGGCCAGCAGGAACTCCATGCCCTGGAAATCCGCGATCGGACGCCCGAACTGGGTGCGCCCCTTCGCGTACTCCACGGCCTCGTCCAGCGCGGCCTGCGCCAGGCCCACCGCGCAGGCGGCGATCCCGAGCCGACCGGAACTGAGCGACGACAAAGCGATCTTCAGGCCAGCGCCCTCGCCGCCGATAAGACGGTCGGCCGGAACGCGGGCGTCCTCGAACAGCATCTGCGCGGTGGGGGAGCCGGTGAGGCCCATCTTCCGTTCGCGCGGGGCCGCCGAGAGGCCGGGGGTCGACGAGTCGACCAGGAGACACGAGATGCCGTGGCCGCCGTCCTCGCTCGTGCGGACCATCGTCGTGTAGAAGTCCGCGACGCCGGCGTGGGTGATCCACGCTTTCGTGCCATTGACGACGTACTCGTCCTCGGAAAGCCGCGCGCGGGTGGACAGCGCGGCCGCGTCCGAGCCGGCCTGCGTTTCAGACAGGGCATACGCGCCGAGCAACGAGCCGCCCAGCATGTCCGGCAGCCAGCGGTCCTGCTGTTCTTCCGTGCCGTAGTGCGCGAGCGCGAAACAGGACATCGTGTGCACCGACAGCCCGACACCGACGCTCATCCACGCGCCCGCGATCTCCTCCAGCGCCTGCAGGTAGACCTCGTACGGCTGCTCGGCCCCGCCCCAGCGCTCCGAGTACGGCAGCCCCAGCAGGCCGGACTTGCCCATCAGGGCGAACAGGCCGCGCGGGAACTTCTCGGCCTCCTCGTCGGCCGAAGCACGCGGTTTCAGCTCGTCACGGGCGATTTCCGTGACGAGCGAGAGCAGGTCTTCGGACTCCGGCGTCGGCAGCAGACGGTCGACCGGCATGGTTCCTCCCAGAACGCGGTGGTACTGAAAACAGTACTAACGGCTGATTAAGAGTACCGTATGCGGAGCGGGGCTGTCCCTGATCGGTAGGAGATAGTGACGTGATGTCCACCCCTGAAGCCCGTCGCCGTCCCACCGCGCGGCAGCAAGCCCTGCTGCGCGAGCTTGAGGCGTTGTTCCTGGCGGAGGGCTTCGCCGGCTTCACGCTCGACGACCTGGCCGCCCGGCTTCGCTGCTCGAAGTCGACGCTGTACGCGCTAGCGCCGAGCAAGGAGCAGCTCGCTGTCAAGGTCGTCGCGCACTTCTTCCGCGACGCCGCCGAACGCCTGGAGAAGCGGATCGCGGGAATCGCCGACGCGCGCGAGCTGATCGGCGAGTACCTCTCCGGAGTCTCTGAGCACCTGAACCGGGCGTCGCCGGAGTTCATGGCCGATATCGCCGCGTTCGCGCCCGCCCGCGACACCTATCAGCTCAACAGCCGCGCCGCCGCGCGCCGGATCCGCGCGTTCATCGACAAGGGCGTCGCCGACGGAGTGTTCCGCGACGTGCACGCGCGGCTCGTGGCCGAAATGACCGGACTGATCATCGAGGGCATTCAGACCGGCGTGCTCGGCCGCCGCACCGACGTGTCCGACGCGGAAGCGTTCACCGCGCTCGGCGAACTTCTGCTCGGCGGTCTCGACAAGAACTGACCGTCCGTGAGGGGAACCCTGAGGGAATCAGAGTCTGAACTGGCCCCCGAAAGTTGGACTGGCTGAGTAGAGGTTAGGCCGTGAGGGCCTG
>NZ_JBHRWI010000074.1:0-32386 GCF_042647905.1 Amycolatopsis halotolerans | reverse complement strand
CCACCACCGCCCAACCACGAGCCGCTTAAGTCCCAGGCATTGGACTCTGATTCCCTCAGGGTTCCCCTCACGGACCACTGGACCAGCGGAGGCTGCCGTCGCTGGCGGACGCGGTGCGGCGGGCGGCGAACCTGGCCAGCGCGAATCTCGCCCGGGTCCCGTCTTACGGGTCTGTGCGGCCTTGAGCCGCTCGGCTGACGCCGCGAGGAAAGACAAGACTGTTATTTCCTCGGAATGCCGCGCACCCTCGGTGCCATCGTTCACCCGACAGCGGGGAGTTCAGGGGTGCCGACCGAAAACGACGTCGATCGTGAGCTTGTTCTCGAGCAGGAGTACGTGACCGCCTTGTACGGCAGGCTCGACGCGTTGCGCGAGCAGGCGGCTAGCGGTTGCGAAAGCGAGGACCCGGAGGCGGCGGCGCGCTGGAAGGCGGAGTTGGCGCGCCTGGAGGCCGTCGAGGACGGGCTCTGCTTCGGGCGGCTCGAGATGCACGACGGGAGCCGGAGGTACATCGGCCGGGCGGGGTTGTTCCGGGACGGGGCGGACGAGCCGTTGCTGCTCGACTGGCGGGCCCCGGCGGCGCAGCCGTTCTACACCGCGACCATGGCGGAGGCGCACGGTGTTCGGGGGCGGCGGCGGATCACCACCCGCGGACGGGTCGTGACAGCGCTCGACGACGAGTTGCTCGATCCCGACGCCGCCGGGACCGGGGCTCTGGTCGGCGAGGCGGCGTTGATGGCGGACCGGACCGGGCGGATGGGCGACATCGTCACGACGCTGCAGGCCGAGCAGGACCGGATCGTCCGCGACGGGCACGCGGGAGTGCTGGTGGTGCAGGGCGGGCCGGGGACCGGGAAGACCGCGGTGGCGCTGCATCGGCTGGCGTATCTGATGTACACGCGTCCGCGGTTGCGCACGCGGGGTGTGCTGGTGATCGGGCCCAGCGACGTCTTTCTCGACTACATCGGGCAGGTGCTGCCGGGGCTGGGCGAGCACTCCGCGGTGACCGCGACGATCGCCCGGTTGCGGCCGGACGTCGAGGTCAGCCGGGTGGATCCGGCCGGGGTCGCGGAGGTCAAGGGACGGGCGGAGGCGGCCGATCGGATCGCCGCGGCGGTGTGGGGCCGGGCGGGTGCGTCCGGCGAGGCGGTCGAGGTGGAATTCGAGCACCAGGCGGTGAGGCTGGAGCGCTCCGAATGGCGGGGTGCGGCGGAGTTCGCTTCCGGCCGGGGGTTGCCGTACCAGCAGGCACGGTTGGTATTTCAGCAGCGGATGGTGGAACTTCTCGCGCGGAGGTTGGCCGATCGGCTGGAGAACGTGGTGTTCACCGAGAGCGGTGAGGCCATCGACGGCGGGAGCGCGGACGGTCGGCTCAGTGCGGCGGATCTGCGGGCATTGGCCGCGGCTGGGGTGGTGCTGGGGCCGGACCAGGACGACGGGCCTCGGCGGTTGCTGGACGAGGTTGACGTCGCTGACCTGTGCAAGGCGTTGCTGGCCGACGTCGCGGTGTGCGGGGTGCTGGACGACCTGTGGCCCGCGCTGACTGCGGAGGAGGTGGTGGCGGAGGTGTTCGGAGAACTGGGCAACGTCCAATCGGCGGATGAGGCGATCGGCGAAACCCGTGCGGGAAACGATGAGGCGCCGGGCTGGGGCTGGAGTGCGGCGGATATTCCGTTGCTGGACGAGGCTTCCGCGGTGCTCGGCGCATCAGCGCGGACGTTCGGGCACGTGGTGGTCGACGAGGCGCAGGAACTGTCCGCGATGGCGTGGCGGATGGTGATGCGGCGCTGTCCGGCCAAGTCGATGACGGTCGTCGGCGATCTCGCGCAGACCAGCGATCCGGCGGGGGCGACGTCGTGGGAGCAGGTGCTGGCGCCGCATGTGGCGGATCGCTGGCGGTTGGCGGAGTTGAGCGTCAATTACCGGACGCCGTCGGAGATCATGGCGGCTGCGGGCGAGGTGTTCGCTGCGCAGCACCCTGGGCTTCAGCCGCCGCGGTCTGTGCGGGCTGCTGGTGAATCGCCGTGGCGTCGGCAGGGCACGCTTGCCAAGGTCGGCGCTATTGCTGGTGAGCTGATCATTGCTCCGGCGTGTCATGTCGCGGCGTTGCGGGAGGGGTGCGCTGCGAGGGTGCTGACGCCTGGGGAGGCGAAGGGGCTGGAGTTCGATTCGGTGCTGATCGTCGATCCGGCCCGGATTCTCGACGCTCCCCTGGGCCGCAACGATCTCTACGTCGCGATGACGCGCGCGACGCGGCGGCTGGGGATCGTCCATTTCGGACCGGTGCCGGAGGAGCTGGCGGGGATCCGGGAGCTCAGGCGTCGAGTTCCTTCAGGGCGCGGGCCAGGCGCTTGATCATGGACCGGCCCTCGTCGACCTGGAGGCGGGCGAATTCGTAGCCGAGGACGCCTTCGCCGGTGATGCCGATCTGGCCGCGGAGCGCCTGCGCCACGCCGGAGTTCAGTTCGGGTTCCGAGACCCAGGCGAGCTGGTCGAGCGTCCACGACTGCAGCGGTTTCCCAGGTGCGGCCCGGACGATGCCGCCGACGGTGAACAGCGCGACGCGGTGCGAGGTGAGCGAAAAGACGAACCGGCCCGGCGTCGCGATCGGCACCTGCGGGGCTTCGGTCTGCCCGCGCCGCGCGGCGAGCGCCATCCCGGCCGCGCCCGCGAGCCCGGCGATGCCCGCCGCGCCGGCGACCATCGTCTTCCGCACGCCTCCCGTGCGAAACGCGACCAGCGCGTTCAGCACGCGCTCCCCCGGCACGAACTCGCCGGCGAGGCGGCTCTCGACCTTTTCCCGCAGCGTCACGATCCGCCGCCTTTCCCTGCTCGGCACTGGGTTCCGCCGGCGAGCACGACCTGGCGGTTCCTGGAGGCTATGCGCGCCGGATCGCGGTGGGTGACGGGATTTTCGCCGACAGGAGGGTTTCGCCGGTGCGCGGGCCGTCCACACCGGCGAGGCGGGCCGCAGCGATCACCGCGCCAGCCACTCCAGCAGGATCGCTGCCTGTGCGGAAGGAGCACCGTCGTCCGGGCGCAGGACGACGTCCGGGCTTCGGGGCACCTCGTACGGGTCGTCCACTCCGGTGAAGCCGACGATCTCGCCTCGCCGGGCCTTCGCGTACAGGCCCTTCGGGTCGCGGGCCGCGCAAGTCTCCAGCGGGGTGTCGACAAAGACCTCCACGAATCGCAAGCCTGCTTCCTCGTGACTGCGACGGACGGCGTCCCGGTCGGCGCGGTACGGGCTGATCAGCGTCACCACGGCCACGGTGCCCGCGTCGGCGAACAGCTTCGCGATCTCTCCGGTTCGGCGGACGTTCTCCTGGCGGTCTTCGGCGGAGAAGCCCAGCCCGGCGTTGACGCCGTGGCGCAGGTTGTCTCCGTCCAGCAGGTAGGCGGGGCGGCCGGAGGCGACCAGCCGACGCTCCAGCTCGGCGCCCACAGTGGACTTTCCCGACGCCGACAAACCGGTCAGCCACACGGTCATTCCCGAGGTGGCGCGCCTTGATCGGGTCACGGCTGGTTCGTGCCAGACGACGTCGGGCGCGGTTTCCGCCGGGCCGATGATCATTCCGGCGGCGACCGTTTTCTTGCTGACCTCGTCGACGAGCACGAAGCTGCCGGTGTCGCGGTTGCGGCGGTACGGGTCGAAGTGCAGCGGCTGTCGCGTGCGCAGCCGGATCCGGCCGATTTCGTTCAGGGACAGCGAATCGACGGCCTGGTCGCGGTGCAGGGTGTTGATGTCGAGGCGGTAGTCCAGCTGGCCGACGGTGGCGGGGACCTCGCGCGTCGTGTGGTGGACGGTGTATCGGGCGCCGACCGAAAGGGAGCTGTGTTCGGTCAGCCAGCAGACCATGGCGTCGACGTCGGCGGCGACATGCGGGCGGTTGTTCGGGCGGCAAATGAGGTCGCCGCGGACGATGTCGATCTCGTCGGACAGTTCGACGGTCACGGCTTGGCCTGCGAAGGCTTCTTCGATCGCGGTGCCGCCGGGGCCTCGGACGGCGGCGATGGTGGTGCCGAAGCCGGACGGCAGGACGGTGACCTCGTCGCCGGGTTTGAAGACGCCGCCTGCGATGGTGCCGGCGTAGCCGCGGAAGCCTTGGCCCTCGGCGAAACCGTGGGCGCGGATGACGTATTGCACCGGCAGGCGCGCGTCGATGAGGTTGCGGTCCGACGCGACGTGCACTTCTTCGAGCCGGTGCAGCAGCGCGGGGCCTTCGTACCAGGGCATTTCGGCGCTGCGGTTGACGATGTTGTCGCCATGCAGGGCGGAAACCGGCACGAAGGCCAGGTCGTGGACGTCCAGTTTCGCGGCGAAGCGGCGGAATTCTTCGACGATCTCGGCGAATCGTTCCTGCGCGTAGTCGACCAGGTCCATTTTGTTCACGCACACGATCAGGTGCGGGACGCCGAGCAGGCTGGCGATGAAGGCGTGCCGGCGCGACTGTTCCAGCACGCCTTTTTCCGCGTCGACGAGAATGAGCGCGACATCGGCGGTGGAGGCGCCGGTGACCATGTTGCGGGTGTATTGGATGTGGCCGGGAGTGTCGGCGATGATGAATTTCCGCCGTGGCGTGGCGAAATAGCGATAGGCGACGTCGATGGTGATGCCCTGTTCGCGTTCGGCGCGCAGGCCGTCGGTGAGCAGGGCCAGGTCGGTGTGGGCGTCGCCGCGTTGCGCGCTGGTGCGTTCGACGGCGGCGAGCTGGTCTTCGAAGATCGCTTTCGAGTCATACAGCAGCCGTCCGATCAGCGTCGACTTTCCGTCGTCGACGCTGCCCGCGGTGGCCAGCCGGACGAGGTGGCTCATCAGAAGTACCCCTCCTTCTTTCGGTCCTCCATGCCGGTTTCGGAGATCCGGTCGTCCGCGCGGGTGGCGCCGCGTTCGGTCACGCGGGTGGCGGCGACCTCGGCGACGACCGCCGCGGGAGTGGCCGCGGTCGATTCGACGCAGCCGGTGCAGGTGGCGTCGCCGACGGTGCGGAAGCGGACGGTCGCGGTGAACGGTTCTTCGTCGTCCGGGCGGCGGTGGAGGAAGCGGGTGTCGGCGAGCAGCATGCCGTCGCGGCGGACGACCGGGCGGCGGTGCGCGTAGTAGAGCGGCGGCAGGTCGATGTTCTCGGCCTCGATGTAGGTCCAGATGTCCAGTTCGGTCCAATTCGACAGCGGGAAGACCCGGATGTGCTCGCCTTTGCGGTGGCGGCCGTTGTACAGCCGCCAGAGTTCCGGCTGTTGATTGCGCGGGTCCCATTGGCCGAATTCGTCGCGGAAGCTGAATACGCGCTCCTTGGCGCGGGCTTTTTCCTCGTCGCGGCGCGCTCCCCCGAAAACGGCGTCGAGGCCTTGGTCGTTGATCGTCCGCAGCAAAGTTGTGGTCTGGAGCCGGTTTCGGCCCGCGCGCAGGTCTTCCGTGACGCGGCCGTTGTCGATGTCGTCCTGGACGCGGCCGACGACGAGCCGTACGCCGAGGCGGGCGACGACCTCGTCCCGGTACTCGATCACCTCGTCGAAGTTGTGGCCGGTGTCGATGTGCACGAGCGGGAACGGCACCGGCGCGGGCCAGAACGCCTTGCGCGCCAGGTGCAGCATCACCACGGAGTCCTTGCCGCCGGAGAACAGCAGCGCGGGGCGGGCGAAGGTGGCCGCGACCTCGCGGAAGATGTGCACGGCTTCGGCTTCGAGGGCTTGCGGATGGGTCAGTTCGTACGACGGCGCGGTCATCTGCGGGCCTCCAGCTGGTCGAGCAGGGTGCGCACGGGAAGGTCGAGGTCGCCCGAGACGAGCGACAGCGCGGTCAGCCATTGCTTCAGCACGGCATGCGCTTCGTCGGCGGTGAAGTAGTCGGTGGCGTAGTCGGCTCGGACCTGCCAGCTTTTCCCGTCCGCGACCACATACTGCAGCCAGTCAAACTTCGCCGCCGCGCCCGCGACGTACACCCGTTCGCAGCGCAGGCCCGGAAGCTCGAGGTGGCTCGGCGCCTCGTCGAGGACCAAGCAGATCCGGCCCAGGTGCGAACCGGACAGCACTCCGCGCTCACGCGTGACGCCTCCGCCGAGCAGCGCATACGGCACGTTTCGGTGCCGCAATACCGCTAAAGACGTGCGTTTCGCGGCGGCGCAGACCTGGCCGACCGTGGCGTCGGCGGAAACCTGGTAGCGCACCGGCAGCAGATCGGTCAGGCAGCCGATCACGTCGTCGAGGTCCGGGTCGCCGCGGCGGGACATGGGGGTGCCGAGGACGATGTCGTCGTCGTTCACCGCCGCCGCGACAAAAGCCAGGCAGACGCTCATCAGCACGTTCGCGGTAGTGCGCAGGGAACGGGCGGCTGAGCGCACCGCGTCGCTCAGTTCGGCGGGGACGGTGCCGCGGACACAGGCGCACTCGGTTCCCCGTCGAGCAGGCAGTTGGCGCGGGTGCGGCGGCAGTTGGGACATCGCGCGGGCGCCGTCGAGATATGAGGACCAGAAGGCGAGGTCTTCGTCCGAGATCCCGGCCGCGCGCTGACGGACTGCGTGCTCTCCCAGGGTAAAAGCCGGGGCGTCGACGACTTGTTCCGCATACAGCGCGGACAATTCGCGGTCGATCAGCACCAGCGAGGCGTCGTCCACGATGACGTGGTGGATCTGCAGCAGCAGGACGTATTCGTCCGGCCCGTAGTCGTACAGCGTCATCCGCGCCGGTGCCGACGTCAGGTCCAGCGGTCGCTGCCCAGCGCGGCGCAGCACCTCGTGCAGGTCTCCCCCGGGCCATGGCAGCCGTTCGAAAGGCAGGGCGCCGACCGGATCGATGAGCTGGATCGGGCCGGTCTCGTCGAGGGCGAACCTCGTGCGGAACGCGGCGTTCCGGCCCACCAGGGCCCGCAGCGCGCGTTCCAGCGCCGGGACGTCAAGGGGGCCGGAAACCCGCTGGGCCCAGGTCTCGAGAAACGGCGACGGGCGGCCCGCGAACTGGTCGGCGATCCAGATCGCTTCCTGTTCGAAGGTCTGCGGAAAGACGTCCGTCATCGGCTCTCCAGCGCGGACAGGTCGACTTTGCCGTTCTCCCGCCGGGGCAGTTCCTCGACCAGTTCGAATCTCGTCGGGACCGCGTAGGCGGGAAGCAGCGCGCCGAGTTCCTTGCGTGCCTCTTGCGGGGACAGCCGGGCGCCGTCGGCCAGGGTGTAGACCAGGGCGATCTGCGCGACCCGGCCGTCCGCGTCCGTCCGGGCGACCGCGGCGCAGGTGCGGATCCGCGGGACGGCGGCCGCGGCGGCCTCGACGTCGCCGAGTTCGATGCGGTTGCCGTTGAGCTTGACCTGCCGGTCCCGGCGGCCGCGGTAGTGCAGGATTCCGGCAGCGTCCAGCAATCCGACGTCGCCGGTGCGGTACGCCCCCGGTCGCGGGAACCGTTCGCGCGACAGCCGTTCGTCGCCGAGATATCCCAGCGCGACTCCGGAACCGAGCGCGACGATCTCGCCCGGTTCGCCGGCGGGCGCGGGGGAACCGTCGTCGCGCAGGATGACGACCTCGGTCCCCGGCACCGGGACACCGGCCGGGATTCCGCCGGGAACGTCCACATCGGACGGCCGCATCCGGTGCACGGTCGTCAGCATCCCGTTCTCCGCCGGGCCGAAACCGTTCCAGAGCGGGATCTCCGGGAAGCGGTCGAGGAAGATCCCGACGTGCCGGGGCGATTGTTTCTCGCCGCCGACGTAAAGCTCCCGGACGCCTTTGAAAGCATCGAGATCCTCGTCGACGATCAGGTTGAACAGCGAGGTCGTCAGCCAGACCGTGTCCACGCCTTCCTCGGCGACGAGATCGCGCAACCGGCTCGGCATCAGGTGGCTCTCCTCGACCACCACTGACGTACCGCCGGTCGTCAGCTGACCCCACAGCTCGAACGCGTACATGTCCCAGGCCCCCGGCGCGACCTGCGGCGTGACATGTCCGGGCCCGAAGCCCGGCAGGCCGTCCGGGCCGAACATCCTGGTCACGGCGCGATGCGGCACCAGAACGCCCTTGGGGACGCCGGTGCTGCCGGAGGTGAAGAACACCATCGCGATGTCTTCCGGGCCGGACAGCACCGGTGCGGCCTGGGCGCCCGAGGCGAGCTCGGCCAGCGGCACCGGCTCAAGCGGGCAGGTAATGTCCAAGCCAACCCCCGGACGGCCGACCACTACCGGATCGTCCAGCTGCGCCAGGATCGACGCGATCCGGCTTTCCGGCCAGCGCGGGTCGAGCACCGCGTAGCCTGCCCCGGCCATCAGCACGCCGAGCTGGACGGCGATCAGCTGCGCACCGCGCGGCAGCACCAGCGGGACGATGTCGCCCGGCCGCACCCCTTCCGAGGACAGCCGATGCGCCACGGCTTTCCCCGCCGCGACCAGGGTCCGGTAGCTGACCCGTTCATCGCCGTGCACGAGCGCGGTCGCGTCGCCGGCGTGCCGGGCCACCGCGGCGTGCACGCTCACGGCGCGCCCTGCCGGATCTGCTCGACGAAATCGGCCAGCTCGTCGTGTTCGAGCAGCACCGTCGGGTCGAGCCGGCAGCCGATCTTGCCCGCGATGCGGGCGCAGATCCGGATCGCCGCGAGCGATCCGCCGCCGAGGTCGTAGAAACTGTCGCGCCTGCCGACCAGGTCGACGTCCAGCACCGCCGCCATGATCGCGGCGACGCGCTCCTCCAGTTCGTCGGCGGGATGTTCGTACTCCGCGGGCGACAGGGCAACACGGCTTTCGGGCACGGGAACTCCTCTTCGCAGCACTTTCGGGGCAAAACGCGAGACTCAGTCCGTTCCGGGGATCGGCTCCAGCGGGGCGGCCTTCGGGGTGTGCCCGGCCTCCTCGGCTTCCTTCAGCCCCCGCGTCGTCACGCGCGACGCGAACACGAACGCGGAGAGCGTCAGCCCGATCGCCGCCGCGATGAAGGTCGCGGCCGTCCCCTGCCACCGCGCGAGCGCGCCGCCGAGCAGCGCGCCCACCGGCACGACGCCGAGCACGATCAGCCGGTACGCGGCGGTGACCCGGCCCAGCAGCTCGTCCGGCACGGCGGCCTGCCGGAGCGTGCTGACCACGATCTGGTTCAGCGCTGTCGCGATGGCGCTGAGGAACATGAGGATCTCGACCAGGACGACGCTGTGGGTGAGGCCGAGTGCCGCATAACTCGCGGCGGGCACGAGCGCGGCGAGCCAGGTCACCGGGCCGCCGCCGAGCCGCGGCACCGCCTTGGCCGCGATCAGCGACCCGAGGATCGCGCCCACTGCGGGCACCGCGATGAAGAAGCCGTACCAGGACGTCGTCACGCCGAGCGGACCTGTCGCGAGCAGCACGAGGAGGCTGGCCGTGGCGGAGGAGAAGAAGTTGATCGAGGCGGAGATGAACGCGACCCGGCGCAGCAGCCGGTGTTCCCAGAAGTACGACCAGCCCTCCTTGATGCTGCGCACGACGTCGCCCGCCGAATGCGTGCTGCCGCTGGTGTCGTGCGCGGTGGGCAGCATCCGCGGCAGGGTCACCAACGCCAACGCGGCGAGTGCGAAAAGCCCGGCGCTGGTGGAAAACACCAGCACCGCCGACATCGCGAACAGCGCCGCACCCGCCGGCGGGCCGATGAAGCTGTGGATCGCCGACTGGGTGGCGAACAGCCGGCCGTTCGCCCGTTCCAGGTCCTTGCGCTCGACCAGCCGCGGCGGGACGGTCAGCGCGGCGTTGTCCACCAGTGTTTCGGCGACGCCGGTCAGGAAGACCGCCAGGTAGAGGATCGCGATGCTGTGCAACTGCGCGACCAGCATCAGCACCAGCAACAGGAAACCCGCCGCGCGGACCACGTTGCCCCAGACCATGATGAACCGCCGGTCGACCCGGTCGGCGAGCGCGCCGGCCGGCAGGGTGAACAGCAGCCACGGCAGGAACTGCGCCACGGTGAGCCCGCCGATCAGCAGCGGGTCCCTGGTCACCACCACGGCGAGCAGGGGCACGGCGGCGATCACCAGGCCGTCGGCCAAGTTGGACAGGACCTGCGACATCCACAGGCGGGTGAAGCTACGCCCCAAACTCATGTGCACTCCTCTGCGATCCTTGCCCGCTGGCTGGTTCCCTCTGCTCCGGATTCAGCGCCGCCCTGATGCGGTCGTGGTACGGCAGCTGGTCGCGTTCGTATCTCTCCGCGACGGGCCGAAGCGCGGCGGGCAGTTCTTCCCGGGTGCGCGCCGCGACGCCCAGCGCGGTCGACGCGCTCGCCCCGGCGTGCCAGCGTCCGGTGGTCCCCCAGCTCGGCGGCGGCTCCTTCCGGAACGCCAGCGAACCGGGCACGAACGGGATGCCCATCGCCGCGCAGTACGCCGTCATCTCCTGCTCCGGGTCGCGCACCATCCGGTCGCCGTCGACCAGGTGCATCGGCATTCCGGCGGCGCGGACGGTGGCCACGATGTCCCAGAGGTTCCGGAATCCCATCGCCCGCGACGTCGCGTCGGCCTGCATCACGAGATGCGAACGCACGGTGTCGCGCGGGTTCCGGATCATCGCCGCGTGCCGGCAGCGGTGCACGAAATCCGGGTTCGAGCCGAGGCGGTCGATGGGAAAGTCCGTGGTGTCCTTGAAAAACACCGGCCGCGTCGCCGAGACTTCGAGGAGCGCGGCCATCACCTCGTCCTGGCTCGCGCAGGTCCGGCCGTCGACCTCCGCGGCGCCGAAATCGCACACGCGCGAGAACGGTTCGTGGACCACCAGGAAATCGCCGCGCTCGTACATCGCGCGCTCGAACGCGGTCGAGCGCGACCGCGGCACGCACCACAACGCCAGCAGCTCGGTCACGACTTCACCTCCAGCAGCGAGTTGTCCAGTTCCCGCAGGGCCGTCCGCAGGATCCGGACGCCCGCGAGGTACTCCGCGATCGCGATGTGCTCCCCGTCGGTGTGGTTCTGATACGGGTCGCCGGGGCCGTAGGTGGCCATCGGGACGGTCCAGGTGCGGCTCAGCGTGTTCATGTCGCTGGTGCCGGTTTTGAGGCTGTACCGGGGTTTTCGCCCCTCGATGGCGATGGCGCGGGACAGCGCGCGGACGCACGGCGAGCTTCGTGGCACTACCACCGGCGGCACCTCGTATCTCAGAGTCACCGCTACGTGCTCGCCCAGGATCGCGGCGACCTGGTGCCGCAGTTCCTCGGGCGACGTATGCGGCGGGGTCCGGAAGGACAGCGAGCACCGGCTGGAGAACGGCTCGAAGTTGCCGTTCTTGACGACCATGCCGACGTCGGCGAAGTTCGCGTTGCCGCGGGTCGAGAAGACGTCGAGCAGCCGGGCCAGCGCGGCGATCAGCGTCTCGCTCGACTTCAGCTCGGGGGTCGCGGTGTGCGTCCGCGTGACCTCGCACCGGACGTCGAGCTGGACCATTCCCTTGTAGCCCACCGTGACCGTCGAGGACCCGCTCGGCTCCCCCACCAGCACCGCGTCCGGCACGGGCACGGTCTCGCGGACGTGCTCGGCGCCGCGCGAGGACAACGCTTCCTCCTCGACCACGCCGATCCAGTGGACGCGGAGGCCGAGGTCGCGGCTGGTGAGCGCGGCGACGAGCATCGCGATCAGCGGTCCCTTGGCGTCGACCGCGCCACGGCCGCGAATGTGGGTCTCGCCGTGTTCGAAGGGCACTTCGCCGGGAACGGTGTCGAGGTGGCTCAGCAGCACGACCGTCCGCGCGCCGCTTCCGACGATCGCGTGCGCATTTCCCACGTCGTCGAGGAAACTCTCCGCGCCGAAGCCGGCCGCGATCTCGCGCAGCCGCTCGGCCAGCCGCCGCTCCTCGCCGGAGACGGACGGGATCGACACCGCCTCGGCCAGCAGCGCGACCGCCGCGCTGTCGACCAGCTCGCCCTCCCGCGTGCTGAAGTCCTGAATCGTCATGCCGCGCCCAGCCCCTTCCCGATCAAGGTTCCGCTTCCGCCGAGTGCTTCCGTCAGGGGCGCTCCCCCGCGTCCGTCGCAGATCTGCACCGCCCGCAGTCCCTTGCCGAGTGCTTCCGTCGCGGCGGCGATCTTCATCCGCATGCCCCCGCTCAGCGTCGGGATCAGCTCCTCGGCGTCGGCCGCGCTCAGCTCCGCGACGGTGGACGACGGATCGTCCGGGCGAGCCAGCAACCCGGCGGTGTCGGTGAACAGCAGCAACCGGTCCGCCTGCCAGGCGGCCGCGATTTCGCAGGCCATCCGGTCGGCGTCCACATTGGTCGGCTGGCCGTCGGCGGTCATGCCCGGCGGGCAGACGACCGGCACCATCTCCAGGCCGTGGACGGCGTCCAGCAGGCTCGGGTTCACACTGACGACGCGGCCCGCCAGGTTGTCGCGCACCACCCGGGTCCGGCCGTCCGACACCGCGCGGATCGCCGCTTTGCGTTCGGTGCGGACGAGTCCTCCGTCCATTCCGGACAGTCCGACCGCCGGGACCCCGCGCTGCCGCAACGCCGAGATCAGCCGCGCTTGGGTCCGGCCGCGCAGGGCCATCATCACGGCGGTGAGGGTGGCCGCGTCGGTGTATCTGGTCCGCATGCCGTCCGGGGACCGCAGGGTGCGGCGCGGCAGGCCGAGTTCGCCGATGGTCTGGTCGATGTCCCGGGATCCGCCGTGCACCACGGTGATCCGGTGCGTGCGCCACAGCGCCGCGAGATCGCCGGCGATGCCGGTCCCGCTCTCCTGGAGGCTCCCGCCCCACTTCACGACAATTCTCATCGCGCTCACACCGGGTGCAATCCGGGGAAGGCCAGCCCGCTGGTTTCGGGGAGGCCGAGCAGGAGGTTCATGCATTGCACGGCGCCGCCGGCCGCTCCCTTCACGAGGTTGTCGAGGCTGGCCATCACGAGCGCGCTGCCCCGGTTGTCCACCGCGACGGCGATGTCGCAGTAATTCGAGCCGAGCAGCACCTTCGGGTCCGGGTAGCGGAACGCGCCGCGCGGGCTGGTGAGCAGGCGGACGAACGGTTCCGAGCCGTAGTCCTCCTGGTACAGCCGGATCAGCTCGCGCTCGCTCAACTCGACTGCCACGCGCGCCAGCGTCTGGACGCCGCGGACCTGCGGTGTGGCGGTGACCGTCATCGAGGACTCCACGCCGAGCGCTTCGGTCACCTCCGCTTCGTGCCGGTGGCCGAACGGGGCGAACACCCGCAGCACCCCGCTCCGCAGTGCGTGGGAGTTCGAAGTGTCGGCGGAGGCTCCGGAACCGCTGCTGCCCGTCCGTGCGTCAATCTGCGCTGTCTCCAGGAGACCGCGCTGAGCCAACGGTGCGAGGCTGAGAATCGCGCAGGTGGCCATGCACCCGGGAACCGCGACGCGATCCGCGTCCACGATCTGCTTGCGGTGCAGCTCCGGCAGTCCGCGGACGAACGCGGGGCCGCCCTCGCGATCCCAGCCGTAGTACCGCCGCATGAGCGCGGCGTCCTCGATCCGGAAGTCCGCGGTCAGGTCGACGATCTTCGGGGCGAACGCGCTGACCTCGTCGAGGATCTCGCTGGTGGAACCGTGCACGCCCGCCAGGAACACGAGGTCGACCGGCTCCAGGTCCGCGCGCCGCCGGTACCGCAGGCCGCTCCCGCGCAGCGGCGGGTGCGCGGTTTCCACGGCCCGGCCCGCGTGGGTGTCCGAGGTGACGGCGACGACCTCGACTCCCGGATGGTGGACGAGCAGCCGGAGCAGCTCGCCGCCGACGAAGCCCCGGCCGCCTACCACCGCGATCCGTTTCACGCCGATTCCTTCTCTTCGAGTACGCCGCCGGCGCACAGGTCGACAATCCGGGCCGCGACGTCCACGCCGGTCGCGCTCTCGAAACCGCGGAACTCGGGCCGGGAGTTCACTTCCAGCACCAATCGACGGCCGTCCGCGCCTTCGACCAGGTCCACGCTCGCCACCCGCGCGCCGACCGCGGCCGTCGCTTCGAGGCACAACCGGCGTACCTCGTCGTCGGGTGCGAGCAGCTCGACCGCCGCGCCCCGGGCCACGTTGTTGCGCCAGTCGGTCCCCGAGCGGACGATCGCGCCGAGGAAGTCGCCGTCGACCACGATGCCCCGGAGGTCCGGCGAACCGGGCCGGACCGCCTCCTGGACGATCGCGGTCCGCATCGCCGCCGACGGCAGTTCCGCGCAGTGCTCCAGCACTGCCTCGGCGGCGTAGCGATCGGTGATCAGGCTGACCCGCTTGCCCCACGACGAACCGAGCGGTTTGACGACCGCCGGGTAGCCGATCGCTTCGATCGCCAGCAGTCCGGCCTCCGGGGTTTGCGCGAGCAGGGTCGTCGGCGTCGGGATCCCGGACTGGCGCAGCTGCAAGTACGTCGACCATTTGCTGCCGCAGATCCGGCTCGCCGCCGCGTCGTTGACCGGGAACGCGCCGAAGGCTTCGAGCGTCTCGGCCATCAACAGCGCGCGCTGTGCGGAGATCTCGCGGTTGAGCACCGTCATGCCCGGCAGCTGGGCGATCTGCTCCGGAGCGAACGACACCGCGCGGGGGTCCAGGCGGTGCACGGAGAGGCCGCGACCGTCCATTTCGGACAGCAGGCGGCGTTCCTCGTACCGGACCACCGACAGCACGATCCCCAGCGCTGCGGCGTTCATTCGCCCCAATCCTCTTCGGACTCGGGCGCGATCGCGAGCTTCAGCGGCGCGGTGGAGAAGATTTCCAGCTCCGCCGAGCATTTCGGGCAGCTGACGATCTCGCCCGGGTAGCTGTCCGCCTGGATCTGGACGTCCCCGGCGCAGCTGAGGCATTCGGTGGTCATGTGCGTCCCCTTCCCTGTCGGTTGAAGTTCTCCGGTGAAAGCCAGCACCCGGCGGAGAACGGAGGCGGCGTCGAGCCCGCCCGCCGCGAGCAGGTCCGCGTGCGAGCCGGGGGCCAGGAAGCCGTCGAGGCCGATCGGCAGCCAACGGATCCCGCGTGCCCCGGCCGCCGCGGCGACCTGCGCGCCCATGCCGCCGGAGGGCCACGCCTCCTCCAAAGTGACCAGCCATCGGCATTCGCCGGCGATGAGGTCGTTGACCGCGGCGGCTGATTCCGGGTCGACCGTGTGCGCGTTGATCACCTGGGCGCGGCAGCCCTCCGCCGTCAGCCCGCGCGCGACTTCCAGCGCGGTCAGCAGCATCTCGGGCCCGGTGGCGACCAATGCGACGTCCTGCCCGGCGCGGACTTCCTGCGGCACGCCGAGTTCCGGTTCCGCCAAGCCGCTGAAGACCGGCGAATCCTTGCGCCCGAGCCGGAGGTAGGTCGGGCCGTCGTACTCCAGGCACTGCTCCAGCAGCGAGACCGTCTGCCGCGCGTCGGCCGGGACGACGACGCGCATGTTCGGCAGCGCGTTCATCAGCGCGAGGTCTTCGGCGCAGTGGTGCGTCGGGCCCAGCCAGCCGCCGCTCACGCCACCGTGCGTGCCGACGATGCACACCCGCCGGCGCGGATAGGCGATGTCGAGTTTGATGAACTCGAAGGCCCGGCTCGCCGAGAAAGCGGCGAAGGTGCAGACGAGCGCGCGCCAGCCGAGGTGTTCCGCGCCCGCGGCGAGCCCGAGAGCAGCGGATTCCGCGATGCCGACGTTGAGATATTCCATCTCGGGAGTCGGCGTGACAGATCCGGTGTCGGTGTCGACCACGAGCACGTTGTGCCGTATCGCCAGCTCCGGCAACGCGGTGGTGAAGGCGGCCCGAGTGCTTTTGGTGTCAACCACGGCCGGTACCTCCCCGCCGCATCCCGGCCTCGACGCGTCGGCGCTTCGCCGCGTCGAGCCGGACGAAATGCGACACCGCCCGGCCGGCGAGGAGCCCGGCCCCGTTGCCCTTGACCGTCCGGCACACCACTGCCGTCGGCTCCCCGCTCGCGGCTGCGTCTTCTAACGCCGCGCAGAGTCCGGGCAGGTCGTGGCCGTCCGTCTCGACGGTGTGCCAGCCGAAGCCGGACCACCGTTGCGCGGGCGGGGCGCCGTCGCTCACCTCGTGCACGGAGCCGGTCTGCTGGAAGTCGTTCGCGTCCACGACCACGACGAGGTTGCCCGCGTCGAACGCCCGGCCCACCTGCGCCGCTTCCCAGACCGAACCCTCCTGCAGTTCGCCGTCGCCGACGAGGACGAAAGTCTTCGCGGCGCCGGCTTTCCGCTGCGCCCACGCGACGCCGTTCGCCAAGGCCAGTCCGTGGCCGAGCGAGCCGGTGGCGAATTCGACGCCGGGGACCGCGACGTTGCCGTGGGTCGCCAAGCGGCTGCCGGGGCGGCAGAAGGCGGGAATCTCCTCCGGCGGGAAGTACCCCCGTTCGGCGAGCGTCGCGTACAGCGCCATCGCCGAATGTCCTTTGCTCAGGACGAAAACGTCCCGGCCCTTCCCTTCGGCGTCGGCGGGGTTGATGTTCATGACGTGGAAGAAGAGCGCGACCAGGATCTCGACCGACGACATCGAACCGCCGAGATGGCCGCCCTCCGGTCCGGAGCACATCTCGACGATGTGCTCCCGGATGCGGTCCGCGCGGGCTTCCAGCGCCTCGAGGTCCGGCTTGCGCACAGCTGTCGTCACGAGACCGCGCCTTTCTCCAGAACGGCGAGGTTCGACCAGACCTTCTCGATCGCGTCGGCGAACCTCTGCAGCAACGGCCCGGCGTCCGGCGGCAAATGCCGCTGCTGGATGGTGAAACTCCGGTCGATGACGTCCTGGGTGACCGGCCAGGCCGGCTCCTGCTGGCAGAGCGACCGCAGCGCGGGTTGATCCGCGAGCGGCATCATCTGGTACCGGGTCGCGGGCACGCCCTCCGCGCGCAGCGCCCGCATCAGCAGCGTCCGGGCCGCGGCTGTGCTCAGGTCCGGGAAGAGCCGGTCGAGGTCGACGACGAAGCGCAGGATGTGCCAGGCGTGCTCGTACCCCTCCGGCTCGCTCGGGCACACCAAGCCGGGCAGGTTTCCCAGCCGGGCAAGGAAAGCCGCGACATTCTTCCGCCGCGCCGCGTGGTAGGCCGGGAATCGCTCCAGCTGGCTGCCGGTGTACGCGGCCTGGACGTTGCTCAGCTTCGCGTTGAAACCCAAGCGGTGACTGACGTAACGCCGCGGCTGGTCCGGCCGGATCAGCTCGCCGAACTGCCGCAGCTGAACCAGGCTGTCCGCGACGCTGTCGTCGTTGGTGACGACGAGGCCGCCTTCGCCGCAGGTCGGGAGGTTTTTCGTCATCTGCAGGCTGAACGTGGCCGTGTTGCCGAACGCCCCGCACGGGACGCCGTGGTAGCGGGCTCCGTGCGCCTGCGCGGCGTCCTCGATCACCGCGCAACCGCGGCTGCGAGCGAGGTCGGTGATGGCCGCGATGTCCGCGCTGAGCCCGTGCAGATGAACCGGGATGACCGCCTTCGTGCGCTCGGTGAACGCCGCGCTCAGGCTGCGCGGCGACATCGTGAAGGTGACCGGGTCGACGTCCGCGTACACCGGCGTCGCGCCGACGTGCGTCACGGCCATCGCCGTCCCGACGAAGGTCAGCGCCGGGACCACGACCTCGTCGCCCGGGCCCACGCCGTGGGCGAGGAGCGCGAGCTCGATCGCCGTGGTCCCGTTGCTGACGCCGACGCAGCGGCGCACGCCCAGGAACTCGGCCCAGGACCGTTCCAGCCGCTCGACCGCGGTCAGTCCCGCGCGGTCGGACACGAAGACGTTCGACTCCAGCACCGCGAGCACCGCGGCCCGGTCCGCGTCCGTCGTCCTCGGCCAGTCCACCGGCGCGAGCGACGGCAGGACCGGCTTCCCGCCGGCGAGCGCCAGCTCGCCACCGCCTTCGGCATTCATCTGGCCTCAGCCCACCCTCTCGACGCCGCGAGCCGCCATTCGACGGCCAATTGCTCGTACGCGTGCACCAGCTCGTCGCCGCGCCGCAGCACCAATTCCGGCACCCGCGCGAGATTCGCCGCGTGCGCGCTCAGCAGCCGCAGGTTCGACCACGCCGACATCACGCTGTCCGCGGCAGCGGCGATCCCGGACAGATACGGCAGGCTCACCCGGCGTGCGAATTCCTGCGTCAGGCGGCCGTGCAGGAAAGCCTGTGCCTGCATGGCCCAGCCGAACGTGTAAGCGGGCCGCAGTTCCGCCGGATCGTCGCTGTGTTCCTGCAGCCGCCGCACGAACCGGCGCACCCCGGCCTGGCCGGTCCACACGCGATCCGCGTCCCCGGCCGCACCGTTGTTCCAGCGTTCGAGATTGCCTTCGATCGCGCGGCCGAACCCTTCGGCGGTCAACTCCCCCGGCTCCGACCCCACGCGAGCGGTCAGCAGCCGACCGGCGATCTCGCTGCTGGAGAAGAACACGTCCTGGTGGTCGGCCGGATTGCCCGAGGTCCACGCGTTCATCAGGTGCTCGGCGGGCAACCACCCCTGGAACCGGGGCGGCTGCGCGTCGGACACGTAGAACTCGGTTTCCCCGCCGGCCTTCCGCCAGGCCGGGACCACGACCAGATGCGCGGCGTGGACGTCGTGATAAGCGGGACGGAACGGGAGGTGGTAATTGTCCACCGCCACGATCACGCTCGCATGCTTTTCGATCAGCTCGATCAGGTCGTCGGCGTTCTTTCCCGACGTCCATTCCGATTCCACGTCGTGATAAGGACACAGATCGGCCGCCACGCCCCGGCTGCTCTGCGCGGGACGGTAGAACTCCTCGCACATCGTGTCCCGCGGCGCGAACGCGAATTCGCACGCGAGGCCGAGCACCTCGACCGGGCGCAGGCCGTGCTCCAGCAGAATGCTGCCCACCGTGGTCTGGAGACAGCTCAACGGATCCTCGTACCATTGCGGGTAGGTGCCGGTCGCACCGTCCCAGCCGCGTTGTCGTGGCATGCCGAAACCTTTCCGGGCTTTTCAGAAAATGTCGTTCAGCGGCCCAGCAGCGTCATCGCGAACAAATGGACCGCCGGGTTCTCCGGCAGCGAAAGCGCGCACAGCGGCTGCCTGCGGGTGACCGGGACGCGCTGGCACCACAGGGTGATGCCGATGCGTTCCTGCACGTGCTGCGGATAGTGGATGGTGTCGGTGCGCAGCGCGAATTCCTCGCCGTAGTCCGACCGGCCCTCCCACAGGTCCGAGAGCTCGAACCGGTCGCGGCTCGCCGATCCGTCGGCGAAATGCCAGGTCACGTAGTCGCGGACGCGCCGCTCGCCGCAGCCGATCACGTACAGCCAGTCCCAGCGCCGCTGCGGGACCTCGATCCACTGCCCCGAACAGACCAGGTTGTCCGGGCCGTTCCCGTCCAGCGGCGTGCTGCGCAGCGGAACGCCGTCGACGACCCGTTCCAGCGGCCCTGGCTGCGCCGGGATCGAGTTGCGCCAGACGTTCAGCCGTCCGTCGGCGAGGTTCGCCGGCGTGGTCGCCGCCTGGTTGTTCAGGAATGGTTCGAGCGGGAGCATTTCGTGGACTGTCACCGGAACTCCTTTCGCACCAGTGCTCTGCGCTGCAGCCGGGGCTCGACGACGGCGAACCCGCACGCCTCGAAGGTGCTGACCCGGCCGTGGAAGCTGTAGGGGTCGAAACCGGACTCCGGATCGCGGTCGTCCTCGGGGTACGCCTCGATCAGGTCGGCTTTCTCTTCTCGCGCCCACTCGGCCGCCCGGTCGATCAGCTGCCGGAGCAGGCCGCGGTGCCGGTGCTCGCGCTCCAGGTACACGCAGACGATCGACCAGATCCGCTCCGGGTCGTCGCCGGGGAGCAGCTTCGCCGCCCGCGATCGTTGCAATCGCGGGAAACCCAGTCGCGGACCCGCGCCGAGCCAGCCGACCGGTACGCCGTCGACCGTGCCGAGCACGCCGACCCGTTCCCCGTCCCGCACCAGCTCGCCGAGCGTCGCCTTGCGCGCGGCCGGGCGGCACGCGGAGTAATCCTTGGAGCCCAGCCGGAAATACATGCACCAGCAGTATTCGACGAGCCCTTTCGGCCCGAAGAACTCGTCGATCGCGGGCCAGTCGCCCGGTCCGACCACGCTCGTCACCAGTTCGCTCATCAGTCCTCCTTTTCGCGGCATCCCCGTTTCCCCGCCCGGCCTAGTTCCAGCCGACTGCCAGGGGCAGGCGCACGACGCCGTTCAGGAAGTTCGAGACGAGATGCCGCGGCGGTCCCGAAAGCGAGAAGGACCGCACGTTTTCGCGCCACAGATCGAAAAACGTCTTCAACCCGGCGACGGCCACGTGCTGGCCGATGCACCGGTGCACGCCGAGCCCGAAGGCGAGATGCTGGTTCGGGGAACGGTCGGGGACGAACTTGAACGGTTCCGGGAATACCTCCTCGTCCCGGTTGGCCGAGGCGGGCCAGACGGTGACCAATTCCCCCGCCCGGACCTCGGTTCCGGCGAGCGTAGTGTTCGCGACCGCGCGCCGCAAAACGTGGTTGATCGGGCTCGCCCAGCGCAGCGCCTCGTCCACGAACCGCTGGTCCGTCCGCTCCTGGCGGACGAACCACGACCACAGGTCCTCGTCGCCGGCCAGCAGGATCAGGGTCTGGTTGATGGTCTGCGGCACCGTCGGATTGGCCCCCATCAAGAACGCGTACGCGTTCAGCAGCGCCACGTCGCGGTCCGAGTCCCCGACCACTTCGGCGGCGTGCGGGCACCGGCCGCTCACCGTGTCCTCGGGCGGGCCGGATTCCAGCACTTCGCCGAGGACGGTCATGATCGTCGTGTGCGCCTCGAAAAGGTCGAACCGGCGCTGCCGCTCGGATCGCGGGACGTCCGATCCGCCCATCGCGCGGACCGTCGCCCGGCCGGTGACCGGCCATTCGCTCTCCGGGATGCCCATCAGCGGACCGGTGATCGTCGTCGGCAGGGTGATCATCGCTTCGCAGAAGTCGAAGGTCTCCTTGCCGCGGACTGCGTCGAACAGTTCGCGCATGCGCGCCTCGATCCCCACCTGGAGCCGTTGCGTCGCCTGCACCGTCATCAGCGGGGTGAAGACGCGCTTCAGTTCGGAATGCAGCGGCGGGTCGGTGAGGTGGATCGCCGCCCCCGCCGCGACATCCCCGTCGCCGCGCACGCTGAGCATGGTGCTGTAGGCCGAGGAGAACGTCTTGTGGTCGCCCAGGACCGCCTTGACGTCGGCGTGCCGCATCGCCGCGAGGAACTGCTGCCCGTCCGGAGTCCGCTGCCGGTGCAGGCCGCCCTCGGCACGCATCCGTTGCCACACGGCGTGCATGTCCTGGGCGGAGTACAGCGCTTCGTCGTAGATCTCCGGCGAAGCCCCGTCGGGAGCCTCCTGCGAACCTTCGAGGGCGACCAGCATGAAACGTCTCCTTTGCGTGAAAGTCAGGCAGCGAGCCCGAGGTTCTCGGCGCAGCGCAGGTAGAACCGCGAGGCGACCGACCACTCCGTGATGCCCTGTGCCCCCAGCACCTGCATCGACGCGCGGACCGCGCGCACCAGGACGTCCTGCTCGAGGAGTTCGAACCGGCGGAGCGCCGCGTCGTCCAGGCCGGGCAGGGTGTTCGCGATTTCCTGCAGCCTGGTGCTCACCGCGTGCAGTTCCGCGTAAGACCGGATGAGCGGGAACATCAGCGCGTCGATGTCGACGAGCTTCCGGCCGAATTGTTCGCGGCCGGCGGCGTGTTCCCAGGCGGTGCGGAACAGTCCGAGGCCGAGGCCCAGCACGTAGGCCGCGTGCCGCACCCGGCCTTCGCGAGATCCGGGCTCGGCGGAGGGCTGGTAGGCGTTCTCGAACCCGAGGTACCCCAGGCTCAGGTTGATCGAGCAGCCGACGGCGAGGCCGAGGCCGAGTCCGCCGTCGTCCTCGGGGGTCTCCACCTGGTCGAAACCCAGCTCCGCCAACGTTCCCGCCAGCGCGGCGCGACGGTCGGCCGAGTAGCTGAACAGCGGTTTCGCCTTGATTCCGGCGCCGACCGGTTCGAGCACCTCGACCACCGCGTCGGCGAGTTCGCCGCCGAACCGGTGCAGGATGTCCCGGCACCGGGTGGCGTATTCCTCCTTGAGGTCCACCGAAAGCGTCGACAGCATGATCTCCGACGAACCGGCCGACAGGGTGAGCCCGGGAGATTCGGTGAGCCCAGACAGCAGTTCCTCGCGGACCAGACCGTCCTGCGGCTCGGTCCGGAGCGTCCGCCAGCGGCGCAGCACCTCGTGCCCGACCTGCTGGCACGTCTCGCTGGTGTACAGCTTGGCCACCGCGGTGTCGGTCGCTGTCGCATCGGGACGGAGGAACACCTCCGTGGCCGCGCGCGCCACCGTCGTCGCGCATTCGACCTGGCCTTCGAGCAGTTGCAGCTCATCCGAGCCGACCGCCGCAGTGCGCAGGGCTTTCAACCACCGCGCCGCTCGGACGACGTGGTCGATGCCGGTGCGTTCGATGGCCAGGGCACCGTCGAGCAGAGCCCAGCCGCGCCCCTCCTCCCCGATCCGCCGCCAGCTTTCGACCTCGACGTCCTTCAGCCGGACGCGGCACATCTGCTCGGGCTGAATGGTCTCGACCAGCTCGACCGTCACTCCCGGTGCCGCCAGGTCGATGACGAAAAGCGTGATGCCGTCGTACTTATGACCGTCATCGCCGGTGCGCGCGGCGACCAGCGCCGAACCGGAGATGTGGCTGTAGATGCTGAACACCTTGACGCCGTTGAGGACATACCGGTCGCCTCGGCGGTCCGCCCGGGCGCGCAGCGACGCGAGATCGCTGCCCGCCCGCGGCTCGCTGTAGAGCACGGTGGCGAATTCCTCGCCCCGGCTGATTCGCGGAAGCAGGTCCTGTTTCAGCCGGTCCGAGCCGGATTTCAGCACGAAGTAGCCGACGATCTGCACGGTGAGCGCGTACACGAGGTCCGGCA
This sequence comes from Amycolatopsis halotolerans, assembly GCF_042647905.1. Lineage (NCBI taxonomy): Bacteria > Bacillati > Actinomycetota > Actinomycetes > Pseudonocardiales > Pseudonocardiaceae > Amycolatopsis > Amycolatopsis halotolerans. Next base: position 9,618 of record NZ_JBHRWI010000074.1, on the reverse strand, counting down.
GCCCGGTGGCGATGAACTGCTCGAACAGCTCGACCCCGGCCTTCGTCGGCAAGCCCGCGCCGCCGAATTCGACCGGCCAGTCCGGTGTCAGCAGCCCACGCCCGCCGAGTTCGCGGTAGGCCTCGGCGATCGCTTCCGGCTCCATTTTCCGGGCTCGCAGCACGAGATCGCGCCAATGCGGCGTGTCGACCAGTTCTTTCAACGCCGCGTGCAGGTCGGGCTCGGCGCCGGTGCTGACCACCGGCGTGCTCACGGGCAGGTCCAGGGCGCTGCGGATGATCTTCTCGATGGTGGCGAGGGTGTCAGCGTTCTGCAGCAGGCCGTAATGCTCGCCGGGAAGCTCCTGGAAGTCGACCTCGCCCGAGGACACCGTGCGCCAGTCCCGTTTGAAGGACTCCGCCGCCCGCACGATCACGACGTCCAGGTCCCCGGGCGTCGGCTTCCATTTGCGGAGAAGCCGGCTGTTGTGGCCGAAGATCCGGAGGCGTTCGGAGAAGGTCTCCTCGTCCATGCCGACGATCTCGGCCGCTTCGGACTCGGTGCTCGCCAGGAACTCGCCGTCGTGCCCGCCTGAGCGCAGCGCGTCGCGGACGAACCACTCCAGTTCCTCGGCGTGCGTCGACTCCTCGTACTCGACGGTCGACCACGTCGAGTCGAGCAGCACCACCTTCGGCCGCTTCCCGCGCGCCGCGAGCAGATTGGCGATCTCCCAGGCCAGCGCGCCGCCGAACGACCAGCCGCACACCAGGTCGACGTCCGGGCAGTGCTCGGCGAGAACCTCGGCGTAGCGGCGGGCGAGGTCCTGCATCGACTCCGTCGGCTCGCCGCCGTCGAGCACCTCCCGCGAAGATTCCAGGCCCCAGCAGGCATACTCCGGGAACCTGCGGACCAGCGGCTGATACGTCAGCAGGCTGCCGCCGACCGGATGCGCGAACAGCAGGACCTTCGCGCCGGGCGCCGACCGGCTCAGCTCGACCAGTCCCGGCACGCCCGGTGCCGCCGACCTCGCGCTGAGATAGCTGCTCAGGCGTTTGCCGTCACCGTCCATCTCTCCTCCTTTCCGGATGCGCTCCACGTCCGCTCACTCGCCGGCCAGCAGCCGGGCGACGTCCTCTTCGGTCATCCCGGCGATGGCCTTCTCCAGTTCCTCGGCCGACAACGAGGCCAGCCGCGCCCGTTCGACCTCGAGCGCCATGCTCTGCACGCTCGAATCGTTGAAGAACGCGGCGAGCGAGATCGTCGCCGAGAACAGCTTCTTGATCTTGGAAACCAGTTGCGCGGCTTGGAGACTCGTGCCGCCGAGGTCGAAGAAGCTCGCCGTCTTGGGGAAATCGGTGCGGCCGAGGATCGGGCCGAACGCGTCGGTCAGCATCGCCCGTTCGAGCTCGGTCAGCTCTTCCGCGGGCGCGGCCTCGACGGTGAAATCGGCGTCCGGCAGCGCGCGTTCGTCGATCTTGCCGCTGCCGTTGATCGGCAGCTCGTCCAGCAGCACGAAGGTCGACGGCTGCATCGTGGACACCAACCGCTTGCGGCAGTACTCCCGCAGCGAGCTTTCGCTCGCCTGCCTCGCTCCCCCGGTCGCGCAGTAAGCGACGATCCGCTTCTGCTCCCCCTCCTGGCGGACCTGCACGTAGACGTTGCGGAGGCCCTCGGCGGCGCGGAGCACGCTCTCGATCTCGCCGACCTCGATCCGCACCCCGTTGATCTTGACCTGCCGGTCGCGCCGCCCGACGTACACCAGCCGGCCGTCTCCGTTGTGCCGCACCAGATCCCCGGTCAGATACACCCGCGCGGACGGGTCGGGCCCGACCGGATCCGGGACGAACTTCTCCCGGTTGTCCTCGTCGCGCCGCCAGTAGCCCGGCGTCAGCCCGACCCCGCCGAGCGCCAGCTGCCCGATGACGCCTTGCGGCACCGGCCGGTTGTGCTCGTCCAGCACATACGCGACGTGGTTGTCCATCGGGCCGCCGATCGGCAGCCCGGCCGCCGGCAGCGGCTCTTCCAGCTCCTCGACGACGCTGGTGACGGTGCATTCGGTGACGCCGTAGCCGTTGAAAATGCGCCTGCCCTTGCCCCACGCGCGCACCAGCTCGTGCGAGAACGCTTCGCCGCCGACGAACACGATGCGCAGATCGTTCAGCGGACCCGGGTCGAGCAGCTTCATCACCGACGGCGGCAAGTCGGTCACGGTGACCCGGTGCTCCTCCAGGAACTGCTGGACCTCCGCCATGCTCAGCCGCATCACCGACGGCACGACGTGCAGCGACGCCCCGCTCAGCAGCGCGCCGAACATCTCGAAGACCGACACGTCGAACCCGCAGGACGCGTAGCCCAGCACGCGGTCGGCCGGGCTGAGTTCGAACAGCGTCCGGACGTTCCGGATGAAGCCGAGGATGTTGTCGTGGGTGATCAGCACGCCTTTCGGCTTGCCGGTGCTGCCCGAGGTGTACATCAGGTAGGCGACGTCGTTCCCGCCGCGCGCCGGTTCGGGCAGGCTCGCCGGGACCGGGGCGTCGACCGGCAACCGGCATTCCGCGCCGGGTGCGATCCCGGCGGTCGTCGCGTCGCACACCACGCAGCGGAGGTCGGCGTCTTCGATGATCGCCTCGATCCGGCCGCGCGGGTTCATCGCGTCGATCGGCACGTACACCGCGCCGATCGCCAGCAGCGCCAGGACTGTTGCCGAGAAGTCGGCCGACGGTTCCAGCGCGACGCCGACCCGGTCGCCCGCTCGGACTCCTGCTTCGGCCAAATAGCCGCGCAGTGCGTCGACCCGTCGGCGCAATTCCGCGTACGTCAGGGCTTTTCCGGGAGTGCTGACGGCCAGCCGGTCCGCGTGCTCGTCGGCGATCCGGCAGAACCGCGTGTAGACGTTGCCGGTCGGTGCCGGCGCCTGCGTGCCGATGCCGAGCTGGGCCTGGATCCGGCGGGATTCGCTGTCGTGAGCCCACAGTTCGCGCAGGCTGATGCCCGGCTCGGCGATCGCGCTGCGCAGCAGCCAGACGAACACCCGCTGCATGGTTTCGATCGTCGCCTGGTCGAAGATGTCGGTGTTGTACACGGTGTGCACTTCGAGGTCCGGGCCGCTGCGCGCGATCGTCCACTGCTGGAAGAACTTCGCCTGCGTGGTGGGGACCTCGACCTCCGTCGCCGAGACGCCGTCGAGGCGCATCGGCTCGGTCCACTCGTTCATCGTCAGCGTGTACTGGAACAGCGTCGACCGCGACGGATCGCGCCGGACCTGCGCGCTCGCGATGATCTGCTCGAGCGGCAGGTAGCCGTGCGCCTGTGCGCCGCGCAGCCGTTGCTGGACCCGCTTGAGCGTCTCCTGGAACGTCTCGTCCGGGTCGAGCTGGAACCGCAGCGGCAGCATGTTGATGAAGAAGCCGAGGGTCCGTTCGGTCTCGACCTCGGCGCGGTTCGCGCTCGGCATGCCGAAGATGACGTCGCCGGAGCCGGAATACCGGTGGTACAGGCAAGCCATCACGGTGGCGTAGACGGTGATCGGGGTGGTCGTGAGCGACGACGCGAGCCGGTTGGCCTGGGTCGCCAGCCCCTCGCAGGTCTGGACCACGGCGCGGCCGGGATAGGTCACCGCGGGCGGCAGCGGGCGGTCGCCGGGGAGGTCCATCACCTCGACGTCGCGCAGCGCTTCCGCCCAATGGTCGGCGCTGGCCTGCCAGGCCCCGGCGCGCATCTGCTTGCGCTGCCATTCGCTGAAATCGGCGAACTGGACGGCGGGGGGATCCACCAGCGGCGTCGAGCCGGCCCGGCGCGCGTTGTACTCCTTCTCCAGTTCGTCGAAGAAGATGGCGGTCGACACCCCGTCGAAGACGATGTGGTGCACGACCAGTCCGAAGTAATGCAGATCGGGCCGGACCTCCACCAGATCCGCGCGCCACAGCGGGAATTCCGTCAGCGTCATCCCGACCTCGGCGAGCTCGTCGAGCATCCGGCGGGCCTCGGCCTCGCTCGACGCGGACGACCGCGGCACGACGATTTCGGGATCCTCGACGATCCCCTGGAAGAACTCGTCGTTCTCCTCGAGCACGTAAGTCCGCAGTGCCTCGTGGCGGCGGACGATGCTCGCGAAGGACTCGGTGAGCGCGTCGGCGTCCAGGTCGCCTTCGAGGCGGAAGAGGAACGCGACGTTGTAGGTCGACTTTCCGGTGGCGAGCTGGTCCACCACCCACAAGGTGTCCTGCGAATACGACAGCGGCACGTTGCCCCGGTCCTGGCGGGGACGCGGTCCGTCGGTGATCTTGGCGCGTGCACGGGCCAACATGTCGGCAAGCGATTTCTTCTTGCCCTCCGCGGTACTGTCGCGCACTGTACTCACCTGTTGCTCCCTTCCCGGTGCTGAGCGGAATGCGATGCCCGGCCGACGCCCGGCGGCCGGTTTCCTTCGTTCACAAGTTCAAGGGCGGCAGCAGCGCCGCCGGATCGGTCAGCCACGCGCGCAGGAGTGCGCCGAGGCAGTCGGCGAGCGGCCCGGCCACCGCGGGCGAACGCGGGCTCCAGGCGTAGTGCCCGTCGCCCAGTTCGACCCGCAGGAGGAAGCGGGCGACGCACGCGCGGTCGGAATCGCGGCCGAGGCATTGGTCGGTGCGCACCACCTGGTAGGTGGTGGCAAGGTCGGGAAGCCCGAGCGCGGTCGCGGCGTACCCGCCGGTCGCCCGGGCGTAGCAGGCCAGCCCGGCGTGCAGGTTCGCCGCGGCCGGCCGGGCGCCGAGCAGGTGCAGCACCCGCGCGGCCTGCGCGGCAGCGCTCGCGGCGGCCGTCCCGGCCGAAGCCGGGTCGACCAGGCCGCCGTCGCGGCAGAGCGTCACGAAGGCGACCGCTCGCGCGCCGTCGAGGATCGTGGTGGGACGGCCGCCGGTCAGCCGGTCGGCCAATTCGACGGCGGCGGTGGTGGAGCCGAGGTCGGAGGCGCGGCCGAGCCAGTGTGCGAAACCGCCGTCCGGGTTCTGCAGCCGCGCGATCCAGCGGCGCAGGCGACGCTCGTCCAAGCGGTGTCCGCTCGCCCGTAACGCTTCGAAGGCCCATTGCGTGCAACGGACTTCCGCGGTCTGGCCGGGCATGTAGCCGACGCCGTCCTCCGCGGGCGGCTGCGCGTCCTGAAGCCAGCGGACCAATCCCGGCGCCGGAGTACCGGAACGCGCCGAGGTGAGCAGACCGGCCGCGGTGGCGAGGCTGTCGCCTGCGGCTTCGGGGCTTCGGTAAGTGTAGCCGCTGCCCGCCAAGCGGCAGCGCGCCACCGCTTCGGCGATCGCGTCCGCTTCCGCTGCCGGAAGGTCGTAGCCGAGCGCGGTCAGCGCGCCCACCGCGGAGAAGCACGCCCAGATGTCGGAACGGCCGTAGCCGGGCCAGCGTTCGTAGCCGCCGCCGGGCAGTCGCCGGTCGCCGATCCACGCGAGCGCTCCCGCCGGGTCGGGCGGTTGCGCGCCGAGGACGCGCAAGGTCAGCACCGCGCGGAACGTCGCCCAGAGGCAGACCGCCGAGCCGGGCGCGAACCGGAATCCGCCTTCGACGGTTTGCTGTTCGCACAGCCACGACACCAGCGGACCGGTCCGCCACGGCAACGGCGCCGTGGTCACGGCTCGCCACGCCCGGACGCCGTAGTAGCAGGCACGGGCGTCCGAGAGGTTCGAGCCGGGCTGCCAGGCGAGGCCGCCGTCGGGACCCTGCAACGCGGCCAGCCACCCGGCGTGCCGCGCCGGTTCCGGGGCGGCGGTGCCGGTGACCTCGACCAAAGTCTTTGTGGCGCACCAGGTCGCCCACACGTCCGGCGGACGGCCCGCGCTCATCGCGAACCCGCCCTCGACGGTCCCGGTGCCGGACACCCATTCCGCGACCCGGGCGGGTTCGTCGATTTCCTCGCCGAGATCGCGCAGCGCGCGGGTGCAGCAGTAGGTGGCCCAGCCGTCCGACGGGAGGCCGCGCTGCCAGGTGTAGCCGCCGTCGCTGTTGCGGCGCGACCGCAGGAACCTCGCGATACCAGCGGGTTCGGCCGGGGTGCGGCCCAATCGGCGCAGCGTGCGGACGGCGGCGTAGCTGCAGGAGAGGTCGGCTTCGCCTTGGCTGAGTCCGCCGTCGGCCAACACGGCGGGGGCGGTCGTGGCGGTCATCGGGCGGCCGCCGTGTTTGTCCGGTTCTTTCGGGCTCGCGGCGGGGCCTCGGTGCGGGAGAGCCGGTTCGGCGTCATGGCGAAGCGACCTCCTTCCGGGGCCGGGTCGTTCCCGGTCGCTCCACTCTTTCCCGCCGGGGCGGCGGACGCATGGGTGCTGCGCACCCAAAGAGTCGCCGTCCGTCCACTCCCGGCGCCCATAAATGTTTCCGGCTGTGACTAAACGATTTCAGGCCGTGCGCACAATTGCGCCACAAGGTGGAACGGCGGTATTTCTGCCCCCACGAAAGCGGGTGCCTGCGTATAGCATTTCGCGGCGGGGGAGCAGACCGGCAGCGGGCGAAAGCCGTCGACCGCGTGCCGTTCGGCTGAAGGGGTGGAAATGCTCATCGGACGGGAGAGCGAACTGGCCGGGCTGGCCGGGTTCCTGAGCGCGGCGAGAGCGTCCTCCGGCGCCATGGTCGTGCTCACCGGGGAACCGGGGATCGGCAAGACCTCCGTGGCGGAGGCGGCCGCGGAACAAGCGCGGGCGGCGGGCATGGTGGCCGTGCGCGGGCGGGCCAGTTCGACGGGTCCGGCGATCCCGTTCCGGCCGCTCGCCGAGGCGCTGCTTTCGCTGGCGCGCACCGAGCCCAGCCCGGACGACGAACTGCTCGCGCCCTACCTGCCCGCGCTCGGGCGGCTCGTGCCGGACTGGGCGCGGCCGGAGCCGCGCGAGACGTCGCTGCTCGTGCTCGCCGAGGCGATCCTGCGGCTGACGTCGTGGTTCGGCCGCGGCCGCGGCTGCCTGCTGGTGGTCGACGACCTGCACTGGGCGGACCGGGAAACCTTGACTGTGCTGGATTATCTCGCGTCGAACCTGCGCGAGCAGCCGGTGCTCGTGCTGGCCACCGTCCGCGTCGGCACGTCGGCCGGCGCGGAGCTGGTGAAAACCCTGGCCCAGCGCGGCGACGCGACCCCGGTCGAACTCGACCGGCTCGATCGCGCCGGGGTGACCGGGCTGGTCGCCTCGATCCTCGGCTGCCCGCCGGACGAGGTCAGCGCGTCGGCTGTCGAGCACCTGTACTCGCAAAGCCGCGGGAATCCTTTCGCTGCAGCGGAACTCACGCGGTACGCGGTGTCCATGAAGGATCTTGTGCGGCGTCCCGCTGGCTGGCAACTGGTGGGCGGGAAGCGAAAACGGGTGCCGCTCAGTCTCGTGCAAGCGGTCGAACAGCGAGCGCTGCAGCTCGGCCCGGACGGGATGCGGCTGCTGTCGGTCGCCGCGATCGTCGGCCGGACTTTTCCCTTGCCGGTGGTGCAACGCTGCGTCGGCCTCGACGACCGCACGCTGCTCGCGCACGTCCGCGCCGCGGTCGCCGAACGCCTGCTGACCGGCGGCGACGGCACTCCCGGCTGGTACTCCTTCGAACATCCGCTGACCGAGGAGGCCCTGCTGTCGCTGACCACCGCGGCCGACCAGGTCACCCTCTCCGGCCGGGTCGCGCAAGCGATCGCCGAGTTGTACCCCGGCCTGCCCGGCTCCTGGTGTCACCTCGCCGCCGACCTGCACCGCCGCGGCGGCGACCTGCCCGCCGCCGCCCGGCTGTACCTGGAAACGGCCCGCCGCGCGTTGCACGCGGGCGGCCCGGCGACCGCCGTCGCCGTGCTCGACAACGCCCTCGACATGCTGTCCGAGGAAAACCGCTGGCACGCACTGCGCGGGGAACTGCTGGAAGCCCTGCTGACCGCGCTCGCCGAAGACGGCCAGTTCGACCGCGCCGCCGAGGTCGCCGCCGAACTGCGGCTGGGGAATCCCTTGTGGGACACCGAAAGCCAGGTCCGCCAGCAGGTCCGGATGGCGTGGGCGGCCCAGGTCGCCGGCCGGTGGGAGGACGGCGTCCGCCAGGTCGCCGCCGCTCGCGCGCTGCTGCCGCCGGAGGCTTCCGAAGCCGACACCGCGGTGATCGACGTCGTCGACGCTTACCTCACCTCGTGCCGCACCGGCGCCGACGCCGACCACGTCAGCCGCAGCGAAGCCCTGGCCCGGCGGGCGATCCGCGGCGCCGATCCGGCCGGCGATCCCGAGACGGCCTGCAAAGCCTGGTACGCCATCGGTTTCAGCACGCGCGGCCGGTCGCTGGCCGAGTCCGACGAAGGCTACCGGCGCACGCTGGCGCTGGGCACCGAGCACCAGTTGACCACCTGGCGCAACCACGGTCTCATCGGACTGGGCGCGAACGCCTGGCTCGCCGAGGGCGACGCTTCCGCCCTCGAGTACGCCTACCGCGAGACCCTGCGCTCCGGCTGTATCACCTTGGCCAGCAACGTATACGCCAACCTCGCCTACGCCGCGGTGCTGCGCGCGGACTACGACCAGGCCGAGCAGATCCTCACCGCGAGCCTGGCCGAGTGCGGGCGGCTGCGGCTGCACTCGGTGATCCGCTACGCCCTGATGCTGCGCGCCGTGCTCGCCGCCCACCGGGGCCGGTGCCAGGAGATGCGCACCGCTCTGCGGGAATTCCGCGCGGCCGGCGGCGAAAATTCTCGTGAAGCCCCGTTGACTAAAGGATTGGCCGAACTGTTCTGCGCACTGCTCACCGAAGACCGGGAAGGCGCCCGGACCCTGTCCGCGGAATTGATGGCGGAATACGGCGGGCTGGAAGCCTATTTCCACTTTTCCGGTACTTTCGGATTAGTCCATTTGCTCGGCGCGGTCGACGGAACCGGCGATCCGGCCGAAGTGGACCAGGCGGCCCGCGCCCAAGTGGGCCGGATGCGCTGGAACCGCCAATTCCTCGGCTTCGCCCGCGCGGTGCACCACGGCCGCGCCGGCCGTCCCGATGCCGCCGAACAGGAGATGGACTCCGCCGTCGCCGCCTCGTCGGTCTTCCCGACCGCACGGCACCTCGCGCTGCGCCTGGTGTCCGAGGCCGCCCTCGCCGACAGCTGGGGCAAACCCGGCCAGTGGCTCGCCGACGCGGAGAACCATTTCCACGGAAGCATCGACGTCCTGGCCGGTGCCTGCCGCTCGCTGCTGCGCCGGATGGGCACCCCCGTGCGCTACCACAGCTCCGGCACCGAACGCATCCCGCCGAAACTGCGCGGCATCGGCGTGACACGGCGGGAGTTCGAGGTGCTGCAGTTGATGCCGGAGCGGCTCGGCAACCGGGCGCTGTCGCAACGGATGCACATCTCGGTGCGGACGGTGGAGAAGCACGTGGCGAGCCTGCTGGCCAAGACGCAAGCCCCGGACCGGACCACACTGTGCGAGTACGCGACCGCGGTACTGGGCGATTCGGCGCCGGGCTGATGACTGGCGGCGGGATGCTCACGGCTGCCAGCGCCGATGCCAGGAACTTAAGCCGCGTGGCCTCGGTCCGCTGGCCGTCCACAAAGGACGCTGACGGCACCGAATGCCCTATTTGTCGCCATGTGACTGTGTCTTGAAGTACGTGAGGGGAACCCTGAGAGGGTGTTGTGGAACCTGGGTGGTTAGTCGTTGGTGTCTT
>NZ_JBHRWI010000073.1:0-18907 GCF_042647905.1 Amycolatopsis halotolerans | reverse complement strand
GGCGAGAGCTTGGTTCGTGTCCCGGCGGCCACCCGGTTTCCCTGGCGACTTGGAGAACTTTACACGCCCTCCAGAGGCCCGAAACAGGGGGGTACCTTAACCGCGTTCCCGCAGGTCAGGCCCCTGTTTCGGGCCCCGGGCGGAGATCAGCCCCCGACGCGGACGCCGGCGACGGTGCGCTTGCCCTTGCGGACCACGAGCCAGCGGCCGTGGAGCGCGTCGGAAGCCGAGGGCTTCCACTCCTCGTCGGCGATCTTCACGTTGTTCACGTACGCGCCGCCTTCCTTCACGGTCCGTCGCGCCGCGCCCTTGCTGTCCACCAGTCCCCCGGCGATCAGCAGGTCGACGATCGTCGCGTCGCCCGCGGGCTCGACCTTGCCGTTCGGGACCTCGGCCATCGCCGCGTCGAGCGTCGGGGCGTCCAGCTCGGTCAGCTCGCCGCGGCCGAACAGCGCCTGGCTCGCCGCGATGACCTGGCGCGTCTGGTGCTCGCCGTGCACCAGGTTCGTGAACTCCTCGGCCAGCTTCTTCTGCGCGGCACGCAGGTGCGGACGCTCCTCGGTGTCCTTGGCCAGCGCCTCGATCTCCTCCTGATCGAGGAAGGTGAACAGGCGCAGGTAGCGGAGCACGTCAGCGTCGCCGACGTTCACGAAGTACTGGTACCAGGCATACGGCGAGGTCAGCTCCGGATCGAGCCACACGTTGCCGCCGCCGGTGGACTTGCCGAACTTGCGTCCCTCGGCGTCGGTGACCAGCGGCGCGGTCAGCGCGTGCGCGGTGCCGCCCTCGACACGGCGGATCAAGTCCACGCCGCCGACGAGGTTGCCCCACTGGTCCGAGCCGCCGACCTGCAGCTTGCAGCCGTGCTTGCGGTACAGCTCCAGGTAGTCCTGGGACTGCAGCAGCAGGTAGCTGAACTCGGTGTAGGACATGCCGTCGCCCTCGAGCCGGCGCTTGACCGTCTCCCGGTTCAGCATCACGTTCACCGAGAAGTGCTTGCCGACGTCCCGCAGGAACTCCAGCGTGTTCTGCTTCGAAGTCCAGTCGAGGTTGTTCTCCACGATCGCGCCGGTCGGCGAATCGTCGAAGTCCACGAACCGCTCCAGCTGCCCGCGGATCCGCCCGGCCCAGTCGGCGACGACGTCCAGGGTGTTCAGCGTGCGCTCCCCGTTGTCGCGGGGGTCGCCGATCATCCCGGTGGCGCCGCCGGCCAGCACGATCGGCCGGTGCCCGGCGCGCTGGAACCGCTTGAGCATCAGCAGCGGGACGAGGTTGCCGGCGTGCAGGCTGGGCGCGGTCGGGTCGAAGCCGCAATAGAGCGTGAGCGGGCCGTGGTCGAGTTCTCGGCGCAGGGCGTCGATGTCGGTGGATTGCGCGATCAGGCCGCGCCAGGACAACTCGTCAAGGATGTGCTCACTCACACCTGTAGATGATCCCCCACCAGGTCAAACCGTTAACCCGCGGGTCGCACCTGCCGGCGTTTGCCGCCGCGGCGGTAGGTCGAGACGGCTGGTGAGCCGTCGACCCAGAACCGCCACGGCGTCTCCATCGCCATCGCGACGCCGACGCGCGGACCGGTGCGCACGTTCCCCGCGGGCACGCGCTCGCCGACGCGCAGCCGCACCGGCGATTCGGGGTCGGTGAGATCGACGCCGTTCTGCTCGCGGGCCAGGCCCAGCACGGAGGTGAGGATGGCCGGGCCCTTGGCGAGTTCGCCGTTGCCGCGCGCGTTCGGCCGCCGCTTGCGCACGATGTCCGCGCCCTCGACGACCTCGCCCGCGCGCAGCAGCACCGCGCCGGGCTGTCCGTCCTCGGTGCCGACGACGTTCGCGCAGAAGTGCATGCCGTAGACGAAATACACGTAGAGGTGACCGGCCGGGCCCCACATCACGGCGTTGCGCGGGGTTTTCCCGCGGTAGCAATGCGAAGCGGGATCGTCGAGCCCGCGATAGGCCTCGACCTCGACGAGCCGCACCCCGACCCGGCCGTCGGGCCCGTCAGCCTCGAGGACGGCACCGAGCAGCAGCCGAGCCAGGTCGACCGGGTCCAGTGCCAGTTCTTCGCGCCGGAACAACCGGTCCACACGCACTCCCCTCGTCAGGCCGCCAGCCTAGCCAGCGGCCTGACGACAGATCACTTCAGCCACTGCCGATGCGCGGCCACCCGCCCGACCAGGCGTTCCCGTTGCTCGGCAACGCGATCCGGGGCCGTCCCGCCGCGAGCGTCGCGCGAACGCACCGAGCCTTCGACGGTGAGCACTTCGCGCACTGCCGGGGTGAGCGCCGGGTTGATGGCCTGGAACTCCTCGTCGGTCAGCTCGTCGAGCCCGGCCCCGCGCGCCTCGGCGACCCGCACGCTCTCCCCCGCCGCCTCGTGCGCGACGCGGAACGGCACGCCCTGGCGGACCAGCCATTCGGCGATGTCGGTAGCCAGCGTGAACCCGGCCGGAGCCAGTTCGGCGAGCCGGTCGGTGTGGAAGGTCAGCGTGCCGAGCATCCCCGCGATCGCCGGGAAGAGCAGTTCCAGCTGTTCGACGGAGTCGAAGACCGGTTCCTTGTCCTCCTGCAGGTCGCGGTTGTACGCGAGCGGCTGCGCCTTGAGCGTGGCGAGCAGGCCGGTGAGGTTGCCGATCAGCCGTCCCGCCTTGCCGCGGGTCAGCTCCGCGACGTCCGGGTTCTTCTTCTGCGGCATGATCGAGCTGCCGGTGGCCCACGCGTCGTCCAGCGTGACGTAGCCGAATTCGGCGGTGTTCCAGATGATCACCTCTTCGGCGATCCGCGACAGGTTCACCGAAAGCATCGCGACGGCGAACGCGAACTCGGCGACGAAATCGCGCGAGGCGGTGCCGTCGATCGAGTTCTCCACGCTGGTGTCGAAGCCCAGCTCGGCGGCCACGGCCTCCGGGTCGAGGCCGAGCGACGACCCGGCGAGCGCGCCGGAACCGTATGGCGATTCGGCGGTGCGCGCGTCCCAGTCGCGCAGGCGGGAGACGTCGCGCAGCAGCGACTGGCCGTGGGCCATCAGGTGGTGCGCCAGGAGAACCGGCTGCGCGTGCTGCAGGTGGGTGCGGCCGGGCAGGATCGCGTCCGGGTGCCGGGACGCCTGCGACACCAGTGCGTCGATCACGTCGAGCGTGCCCGCGACCACCCGGCGCGCGGCGTCGCGCAGCCACATCCGGAACAGCGTCGCGACCTGGTCGTTGCGGGAACGGCCTGCCCGCAGCTTGCCGCCCAGCTCGGTGCCGGCGCGTTCGAGCAGACCGCGTTCGAGAGCGGTGTGGACGTCCTCGTCGGCGATCGTCGGCGTGAACGCGCCGGACTCGACGTCCTGGGCCAGCGTGTCGAGCGCGTCCAGCATCCCGGCCAGTTCCGCTTCGGTGAGCAGACCCGCCTTGCTCAGCACGCGGGCGTGCGCGCGCGACCCGGCGATGTCGTAGGGCGCGAGGCGCCAGTCGAAGTGGGTCGAGGCGCTCAGCGCCGCCATCGCCTCGGCCGGCCCGCTGGCGAACCGGCCGCCCCACAGCTGCACCGGCTGGTCTTTCCCGCTCACGTTCTGCCTCTCTCGTCCGGCGTCTCAGGACGCCTGGGTGCTCGGATGCTGGGTGCTCCCCAGCGGAGTGTGCCCGGTGCCCGGACGGTACCGCCGTCCGACCGGGCGAAGCCGCCTCCCGGGGAGGTCGGCGACGGTCGCACGGCCCGCGTGCAGCACCAGCCGCACCTCGCCGGACACGCGCTCCTGCGCCCGCCGGACGAACGCGTCCAGCGGCTCGCGCAGCGGCGAGAACCACAATCCGTCGTGGACCAGCTCGGCCCACCGGCGGTCGACGCCGCGCTTGAACCTCGCCAGATCGCGGTCCAGGGTGACTGATTCCAGCTCCTGATGCGCGGTGACCAGCACCGCCGCGCCCGGCGCGTCGTAGCTGTCCGCCGGCTCGAATCGGCCGATCCCGTGCGCTCCGGCCCGGTGGCCGAGCCGCTGAACCGCCTCGGCCACGCTGACCGTCTCGCCGTCGACCGCGACCGGTACGCCCTCATCGAAGGTGACGACGACCTCGTCCGGCGCGCCGAGGTTCGCCACGGCGTCCTCGGTGCAGCGGTAGCCATTGTCCGCGGCCCGGCCCCACAAAGTCCGGCTCGTCGACAGCTCGTGCCGACCCCGGACGCCAAGTTCGACGATCTCCAGGTCTGGCGCGAGTGTCGCGATCATGCTGGACAACACCTCGCCGCCACCGTGTGCGACGGCCGACGCGTTCCGGTCCCGCGCGGTCGCCACGAGCTGGCTCGCCAGCAGCGGCCGGGCCAGGACCAGCGGATGCCGGTCAACGATCAGCGCATTCGCTTGCAGCGCAAGCAAACAGTAGTCATTCGCGAATTCCTCGCGGACGTCCGCAACCACGACTTCGGCGGCTCCGTCGGCCATCGCCTGCCGCCGGAGCGCGCACAGATCCACGTCGCCCGCACCGAAATCCACGGCGACGGCGACCACTTCGCTTTGTCCCGCAAGGAGTTTCAACGCGGATGAGGAGCCGTGCCCGCCCGGACAGGCGAGCACGACCCGCCGGGTCACGGCTCGTCCCCTTCCGCCGAACCCTGCGCGAGCGCAGTGAAGCGTTCGGCAAGGTCGCGTCCGGTGAGCGGTTCGCGCGCGATCACCGCGACCGTGTCGTCGCCCGCGATGGACCCGACGACCTCCTCCAGCGCGGCCCGGTCGATCGCGCTCGCGAGGAACTGCGCCGCGCCCGGAGGCGTGCGCAGCACCGCGAGGTTGCCGGAGAAATCCGCTGACACCAGCAGTTCCGCGAGCAACCGGGACAGCCGCGAGGTGCCGCCCTGTACGCCGCGGACGGGGCTGCCGTCCTCGGGGATGACGTAGACCGGCGCGCCCGAGTCGGCGCCGCGCAGCTTGACCGCGCCGAGTTCGTCGAGGTCGCGCGACAGCGTCGCCTGCGTGACGTCGATTCCCTCGGCGGCCAGCAGCCGCGCCAGCTCCGTCTGGCTGCGGATGGCCATCGTGGACACCAGTTCGGTGATCCGCGCCTGGCGCCCGACCCGGCTGCTGGTCATCGGCCGTTCTGCCCGAACAGCCAGACCAGCAGAGCCTTCTGCGCGTGCAGCCGGTTCTCCGCCTCGTCCCAGACCGCGCTCGCCGGGCCGTCAAGCACCTCGTCGGTGATCTCCCAGCCGCGGTGCGCGGGCAGGCAGTGCAGCACCATCGCCTCGTCGGCGGCGAGCTTCAGCAGCTCGGAGTTCACCTGCAGGGCACGGAACGGGCCGACCCGGTCGAGGCCGTCGTTCTCCTGCCCCATCGACGTCCACGTGTCCGTGACCAGCACGTCCGACCCCTCGACGGCCTCGCGCGCGTCGGTGAAGACGGTCGCGCTGCCGCCGGTTTCTTCGCCGTGCTGCTTGGCGTCCAGCATCACCTGCTGGTCAGGCTGGAAACCCTCCGGCGACACGACGCGCACGTTCATCCCGGCCGTGGTTCCGCCGAGCAGCAGCGAATGCGCCATGTTGTTGGCGCCGTCACCGAGGTAGGTGAGCGTGAGCCCGGCGAGCTTGCCCTTGCGCTCGCGGATGGTCATCAGGTCCGTGAGCACCTGGCACGGGTGAAACTCGTCGGTGAGCGCGTTCACGATCGGGATCGACGCGACCGACGCCATCGAGTCGATGCGCTTCTGCGCGAAGGTGCGCCACACGACGGCGTCGACGTAGCGGGACAGCACGCGCGAGGTGTCCTCGATGGTCTCCTCGCGGCCGAGCTGCATCGAACGGCCGTCGACGATCACCGGGTGCCCGCCGAGCTGGCTGATGCCGACCTCGAACGAGAACCGGGTGCGGGTGGAGTTCTTCTCGAAGATCGCGGCCACCGTGCGGCCGGCGAGCGCCTTCGTGCCGAGCGGGTCGGCCTTCAGCTGGTCGGCCAGGTCGAGCAGAGCGGTCTGCTCGGCGGGGGTGACGTCGTCGTCGCGGAGGAAGTGGCGGGGCATCAGTCGGATTCCTTCGTGGTGGTGGAGTCGAGCGCGCCCGGGAGCGCGGAGAGGAAGCCGCGCGCCTGCTGCTCGTCGAGCACGAGCGGCGGGGCGAGCCGGACGGTGTCCGGGGCGACCGGGTTGACGAGGTAGCCCGCGTCTTGGGCGGCCTTCGCGACGGCCGCGGAAACCGGTTCCCGCAGGCCGATGCCGAGCAGCAGCCCCGCACCGCGAACCCCGGCGACGAGCGGGTGGCCGAGCGCCTCGACGCCGGCCGCGATGTCCTTGCCCAGCGCCGAAACGTGGTCGAGCAGGTCGTCCCGGACGATCGTGCGCAGCACGGCCAGCCCGGCCGCGCAGCACACCGGGTTGCCGCCGAAGGTCGTGCCGTGCTGGCCCGGCTTCAGCAGGTCGCCCGCCGCGCCGACGCCGATCACCGCGCCGAGCGGAAGCCCGCCGCCGAGACCCTTCGCGAGCGTGATCACGTCCGGCACGATCCCGGCCTGCTGGAAGCCGAACCAGGTGCCGAGCCGCCCGATCCCGGTCTGCACCTCGTCGAGCACGAGCAGCGCCCCGGCGGCCTTGGTGATCTCGCGCGCGGCCTGCAGGTAGCCGTCCGGAGCGGGAATCACTCCGGCTTCGCCAAGCACTGGCTCCAAAAAGACAGCCGCGGTCTCGCCGTCGACAGCGGCCCGCAACGCTTCGACGTCGCCGTACGGAACATGCGTGACGCCCGGGACCAGCGGCTCGAACGCCTCACGCTTCGACGGCTGCCCGGTCAGCGACAGCGCGCCCATGGTGCGGCCGTGGAACGCGCCCTCGGCCGCGACGACCTTGCTGCGACCGGTGAGCCGGGTGATCTTCAGCGCGGCCTCGTTGGCCTCCGCGCCGGAGTTGACGAACAGGACTTTGCCTTGCCCGTTCAGGCCCGCGACGTCGAGAAGGGTTTCGGCGAGTTCGACCGCGACCGGGTTCACGTACAGGTTCGACGTGTGCCCCAGCTTCGAGATCTGCTCGGTGACCGCGCGCACCACCTCGGGGTGGGCGTGGCCGAGCGCGTTCACCGCGATGCCGCCGACCAGGTCGACGTACTCGGAGCCGTCCGCGTCCCACACGCGCGCGCCTTCGCCGCGCACCAGGGTCAGGCCGGGGGTGCCGTAGTTGTCCATGACCGCCGACTGCCAGTGCTGCTGACCGTCCGCATTGGACTTGAGGGTAGTCACGCGTTCTCCGTTCCGGATGGCGCTGCCTCGGGCAGCACCATGGTCCCGACGCCGCGCGAGGTGAAGACCTCGAGCAGCACCGAATGGGCGAGCCTGCCGTCGATGACGTGCGCGCCGCGCACACCGCCGCGCACCGCGCGCACGCACGCCTCCATCTTCGGGATCATGCCGCTGGCCAGGCCGGGCAGCATGCGCTCGAGACGGTCGACGGCGATCCGGTCGATCAGCGACGACCGGTCCGGCCAGTTGGCGTAAAGGCCTTCGACGTCGGTGAGCACGACGAGTTTCTCCGCGCCGAGCGCCGCGGCGAGCGCACCCGCGGCGGTGTCGGCGTTGACGTTGTGCACCACGCCGTCGACGTCCGGGGCGACCGTGGACACGACCGGGATGCGGCCGGCGTTCACGATGTCGAGCACCGCGTCCGGGTTCACCTCGGCGACCTCGCCGACGAGGCCGATGTCCACCTGCTCACCGTCCACAGTGGCCTGTTTGCGCTCGGCGGTGAACAGCCGCGCGTCCTCGCCGGAAATGCCGACCGCGTACGGCCCGTGCGCGTTGATCAGGCCGACCAGCTCGCGGCTGACCTGCCCGACCAGCACCATCCGCACGATGTCCATGGTCTCCGGCGTGGTGACGCGCAGCCCGCCCTTGAACTCCCCCGGCACGCCGAGCCGGGACAGCATCGCGCTGATCTGCGGTCCGCCGCCGTGCACGACCACCGGATGCAGACCGGCCAGCCGCAGGAACACCATGTCCTCGGCGAAAGCGGCCTTCAGCTGGTCGTCGATCATCGCGTTGCCGCCGTACTTGACGACGACGGTCGCGCCGTGGAACCGCTGCAGCCACGGCAGCGCTTCGATCAGCACGCCGGCTTTCTCGGCCGCGCTGGCGAGCCGTTCGTCGGCGGAGACGAGCCTTCCGGTATCCGTCATGACGAGTACGCGCTGTTCTCTTCGACGTACGCGTGCGAAAGGTCCGTGGTGTAAATCGTGGCCTCGTCCGAACCGACGCCAAGATACACAACCACGTCGATGCCGCGCCCGGACAGGTCGGCCGCCGACCGGTCCTCAGCCGTCGTGCCGCCCGCGAACAAGGTGACGCCGTTGATGGCGATCGACACCGTCTCCGGGTCGATCCGTGCCGGTGCGCGGCCAAGCGCCATCGCGATCCGGCCCCAGTTGGGATCGGACCCGAACAACGCGGTCTTGACCAGGTTGTCCTCGGCGATCGTCCGTGCCACGACAATCGCGTCGTCCTCGGATGCGGCGCCCTTCACCGTGACGTCGACATCCTTGGTGGCGCCTTCGGAATCGGCCCGCAGCTGCAGCACGAGGTCATGGCTGACCTTGGTGAGCAACTCGGTCAACTCGGCTTCAGTCGGCTCGACGCCGCTGGCACCCGAGGCGAGCACGAGCACCGTGTCGTTGGTCGACGTGCCGCCGTCCACGTCCAGCCGATCGAACGTGATGTGCGTGGCGGCGCGCAACGCACGGTCGAGAGTTTCCTTGTCCGCCACGGCATCCGTGGTCAGCACCGACAGCATCGTCGCCAGATTCGGCGCGAGCATCCCCGCGCCCTTGGCAAACCCGCCGACGCTCCACCCCGATTCGTGCTGGGCGAAGGCCTGCTTCGGCTTGCTGTCGGTGGTCATGACGCCTGTCGCGGCATTCAGGGCAGCCTCCGGGCTGGTGTCCAGTGCCTTGACCGCACTGTCCACACCGGACAGAACCGCAGGCATCGGCAGCCGCTCGCCGATCAGTCCCGTGGAGCACACCGCGACCTCGATCGCCCCGGCACCCAGCACTTCGGCGACCTTCTCCGCCGTGGCGTGCGTGTCCTGAAACCCGCCCGGCCCGGTGGCCGCGTTCGCCCCGCCGGAGTTCAAAACGACGGCCTTCAGCTTCTGCTGCTTCAGCACTTCCTGCGACCACAGCACGGGCGCGGCCTTGATCACGTTCCGGGTGAACACGCCCGCCGCGACGTCGAGCGGGCCGTCGTTGACGACCAGCGTGAAGTCGAGCGCGCCGGAGGCTTTGATCCCGGCGGCCACGCCGGCGGCGCGGAACCCTTTTGGTCCGGTGACGGTCACGGTGCCACTCCCACGGTGGAAAGTCCGGTGGCCTCGGGGAAACCGAGCGCCAGGTTCATCGATTGGACGGCACCGCCCGCGGTGCCCTTGGTGAGGTTGTCGATCGACGTGACGACGACCAGCCTGCCCGCGTCGGCGTCGATCCCGAGCTGGAGCTGGACGTTGTTCGACCCGACCGTCGCCGCGGTCGTCGGCCAGGTTCCCTCAGGCAGGATCTGGACGAACGGCTCCGCGCCATAAGCCTTCTCGTACACCGCGCGCACCGCGGCGTCGTCGACGTCTCCGAGGAGTTGCGCACTCGCCGTCGTGAGAATGCCGCGCGGCATCGGCGCGAGCACCGGCGTGAAGGAAACAGTCACCGGCTTGCCCGCCGCACCGGAGAGGTTCTGCACGAACTCCGGCGTATGCCGATGCGCCCCAGCGACGCCGTACGCACTCGCGTTGCCCATGACCTCAGACCCGAGCAGATTCGGCCGGAGGCTCTTGCCCGCACCCGACGTCCCCGTCACCGACACCACGGTCACTGCGGGCTCGACCAGCCCCGCCGCCAACGCAGGCGCCAACGCCAACGACCCGCCAGTCGGGAAGCAGCCGGGCACCGCGATCCGCTTGGTGCCCACGAGCTTCTCGCGCGCACCGGGAAGTTCGGGCATCCCGTACGGCCACTGCCCCGCGTGTTCGCCGGAGTACCACCGTCGCCAGTCCGCCGCGTCCGCGAGCCGATGATCGGCCCCAAGGTCGACCACGAGCACGTCCGGCCCAAGCTGAGCCGCGATCTCGGCCGAATGGCCGTGCGGCAGAGCCAGGAACACGACGTCATGGCCCGCGAGCGTCTCCGCGTTCGTCTCGAGCAGCACGCGCCCAGCAAGCGGAACAAGGTGCGGCTGGTGCGTGCCCAGCGTCGTCCCCGCACTGCTCGCCGCCGTGAGAGCGCCGATCTCGACCTCGGGATGGGTCAGGAGCAGGCGCAGCAGTTCGCCGCCCGCGTACCCGCTGGCCCCGGCTACCGCGATCTTCACCGTCATACGAATGATTATGCACGAGCGTGCAAGCTCAAACAAAGAGGGTTTCCTCACCCTGGCCGGTCCCTCCTCGGGACTTTTGCAGATTCCTCCCGTTCCTCCCTCCATAGCCCGTGGCCGCTGGGATCGCGCAGCCACAGGTCACCTGACTCCCCGGGACAACCAGCCCTTGCCGACTGCCCGAGCCCACCAGCCACAGATCACACGGGTGTCCGGGCCGACCTGGCGCGCGCCACCGACAACCGGAGCCGTCCAGCCGCGGCTCATACGGTTGTCCGGGCCAACCCGGCACACGTCACCGACCACTGGAGCCATCTAGCCACAGCTCGCCAGCCACCCGGTTCACCTGACCATCCGAGCCACCCGGCGTCGCCGGACTATCCGGCGACGCGCGGAATCGCTCGATGATGCGGGGTCGTTCGGCTGCACGGGGGTTCCTTCGACCAGCCGAACCTCCCGCCGCCAAGCCATCCGGCCAGCGCGCAGGCATCCGTCCGAGCCCGGCTCTTCCGGGCCTAACCCACCCAGCCGCTCGATCAGGCAGTCGGCCAGCCAGCCGGGGCCACGCAGGCCGTTCGGCGCCCAATCCATTCGGCCGCCCAGCCCCCGGCCACCCGAGCCGATGGTCGCCCAGCCGCCGAGCCGCACCAGCCAACCGGGGCCACGCAGGCGCTCGACACCCAACCCACCCGGCCACCCGGCCACCCGGCCACCCGGCCACCCGGCCACCCGGCCACCCGGCCACCCGGCCACCCGGCCACCCGGCCACCCGGCCACCCGGCCACGAGCCGATGGTCGCCCAGCCGCCGAGCCGCACAGGCTAGCCATCGCCCCACCCGTCGGCTCAATGCCAAGCCGCCGCTCCGGCGCGCAGGCAACGCCACGCCGGGCCCGCCTCGGGATGCGAACCCGGCGGGCGTTCGTCAGTCCGCTCCCTCCTCCGCTTCGCGGAGACTCGGCGGCGTCGGCAAATGATTCCCCGGATGTTCCGGATCGCAGCCCACCCGCGGCAGGCGCGCCCGAATCCCTCCTGGCGTCCGCGCGAAATGCCGTGCCAGCTCGGTCACCGAGTCGCCCGCGAGCCAGCGGGCTTCCAAATCCGCGTCCATCTCGTCGGTCCACGGTCTGCCCTGCTGCGCCGGACGTCCGCGCGATCTTCGCCGCGAGCCGCCGCCCGCGAAGGTGCGCAGGCTTGTGTCGAGCAGCTCCGCGACGGTCGCCACGGACGTCACGTCGAGCTCGAGCCTGCCCTCGACGACGGGTTCGCCGTCCGGCCGTTCTCCGCCGACAGTGACGGTGACTCGCTCCGGCTCGCCGTCCTCGGTGCGGGTGACGACGGCGACCTGGTACTGGATATCTCCTGACCGGACTTCGGTCCGGTGCTCCTGAATGATCGTCATGGCGGCGAAGGTATCGGCGACCCCCGACAATTTTCGATCACTTAACGCGATCGGGTGACTGCGGACCGAAATTGTCAGACCCCCGCCGTAGCGTCCCCGGCGACCACGAAAACGACCGAGGGGGATCGGTGGACCAGCGGAAAAGAACAGTGCCCCGGTCTGGCAGACCAGACCGGGGCACCGGGGAGAACGGCTCAGAAACGCAGCAAACCGGAAAGCAGGCTCTGCTTCTCCTCCGCCGCGGCCTTCGTCAGGGCATCGGCCTTCTGCTGCGCGCCGGTGGCGACCGGAGACGGAACCGGCTGCGGCACCGCGGTGCACTGGACATCCGAACGGTCGTCACGGACGCGCTTCGGCAGCGCCCCGGTGGCGAGATAGTCGGCGACCCGGTCGTCCACGCACGACACTCCGGAGAGCGATCCGGCGTGCGTCGTCCCGCCGGGCGCGCTGATGAGGCTCGAACGCGGGTAGCGCTTGCGCACTTCGAGGCTGCCCGAGTACGGCGTGGCCGCGTCGAGTTCCTCGCTGATCAACAGCGCCCCGCTCGCCTTCGACCCGTCGATGTCCACCGGCTTGCCCGCCTTCGCGGGCCAGTTCAGGCAGCTCGCGTTGTACCAGGTGTTGCTCCAGGTCTCGAACGGCGCGCGGTTCTGGGTGGCCCAGGCGTCGCGGCGCCAGCGGTCCCAGTCCCGCGGCCACTGCGCATCGGTGCACTGCACCGCGCTGTACACCGCGTATCCGTTGTCGTCGCCGGGCGCGTTCGACTTCTCGTACAACGCTTTCAGCGCCTGCCAGTCGCCGCGGTGCACCCAGCCGTCGAACGCCTTGGCCATGTCCTCCCAGCCGAACACGTAGTAACCGGCCTGCAGGAAGACGTCGAGCCACTCGTCGCCGCCGATCACGCCGCCCGCCGGGTTCCGGTCGAGCTTCCGCTGCTGCGCGTACCAGAGCTGCTCGACCGCCGAACCGGTCTTGCCGAGGTGATAGACGTTGTCGTACTTCGCGAGCCAGCCGAAGTAGATCTTGATGTTGCGGTCGAAGGCGACGTCCTGGTCGAGGTTGGCGTCGTACCAGACCTTGCGCGGATCGACGTTCCCGTCGAGCACCATCCGGCGCATGCGGTCCGGGTGCAGCGTGCTGTACACCTGCCCGAGATAGGTGCCGTAAGAGAAGCCGTAGTAGTTGATCTGCTTCTCGCCCAGCGCCTTCCGGAGGCTTTCCATGTCCTGCGCGACATCGGTGGTCTTGATGTGCTGGAGCAGCGGGCCGTTCTTCGCGCAGGCCTCGGCGTAGCCCTTCGTGCGGGCACGCCAGGTGCTCTCCAGCTGCGGCGTGTTCGGCACGTAAGCCGGGCGGGCAGGCGCGAAGTAGTTCCCGTCGCACGTGAGAGCCGGTTTGCTGGAACCGACGCCGCGAGGGTCGAAGCCGATCCAGTCGTAGCTGTCGCCAGCGTGCTTGGGCACGTTCCGGCCGAGCACCGAGAGGCCGAGCCCGGAACCGCCCGGACCACCCGGGTTCACCAGCATCACGCCCTGGTACTTCGAGCTCTTGTGCTTCACCCGGGAGACGGCGATCTGCACCGTCTCGCCCGACGGCTGGGCGTAATCCATAGGCGCCACCAGGAATCCGCATTCGGCACCCGCCTTCGCGAGGCCGGGGGCGGAACACGGTCCCCACTTGATCGGCGGCGGCGCGTAGCCCGACTCCTCGGGCTGCACCGCGGTGGCGGCGGGTGCGACAGCCAGCGTTCCGGCCGCGACAGCGGCGGCGGCCAGCGCGGTGACGATTTTCCTCACAGTGGTCCTTTGCGTACGACGGCAACCCGGGCTCGTCGAAGCTACCGGCTGCGCGGCAGAATCTCGTTTCCCGACACGAGCCGCGCTGTCCCCCGATCGTCGGGATCCGATCCGACGGAGGTGGCCCTTGATGAGTGCGGGCGAAGCGTTGATCACCGCAGTGCGAACCGGGCTCGCCGAGCTGGCCGACCCGGTCAAGGCACCGGAAATGCAGGCGTACATGAAGTCCGCGATGCCGTTTCGCGGAGTGCCGAAACCGCCGCGCGGCAAGCTCATGAAGGCGCTTCTCGCCGAGCATGTTCTGCCCGATCGAGTGACGTTCGCGGAGACCGTGCTCGCGTTGTGGCGGGAGGCGGAGTACCGCGAGGAGCGGTATGCGGCAATCGATCTTTCCGGGCATCGCGCTTATCGGCAGTGGCAGGACCCGGAACTGCTGGAGATGTACGAGGAGTTGATCGTCACCGGGGCGTGGTGGGACTACGTCGACGAGGTCGCGATCCGCCGGATCGGGCCGATCCTGCGCGAGCACCGGACCGTGGTCACGCCGGTTCTGCGCCGCTGGATGACAGACGCTGATCGCTGGCGCCGGCGAACGGCGGTGATCTGTCAGGTCAGCGCGAAGGACGAGGTGGACCAAGGGCTGCTCGCCGACGCGATCGAGGCGAACCTCGGCGACCGGGATTTCTTTCTGCGCAAGGGAATCGGCTGGGCGCTGCGGGATCACGCCCGCGCCGAACCGGAGTGGGTCCGCGCGTTTGTCCGGGCGCACCCGGGGCTGTCCCCGCTGTCCACGCGGGAGGCGATGAAGCACCTCGGCTGAAGTGAACCGCTAGCAGGAAAAGAAAGGAGGGATGGCCATGACACCAGTGCTCCCCGCCCCGGCTGACCGGCTGGGCGGCCGGAGCGCGGGGCGGGGAGAGCGTCAGGTCAGGCGCGGAGCGTCGCTCCGAAGCGCTCGCCGGCAGCGGCGACCGCGGCGTCGCGAGACTTGGTGGCCTCGTCGACGGTGAGGGTGCGGTCGGCGGCGCGGAAGCGGAGCTTGTACGCCAGGGAACGCTTGCCTTCGCCGAGCTGCTCGCCGGTGTAGACGTCGAAGAGGGTGATCTCCTCGAGCAGCTCGCCGGCTCCTTCGCGGAGCACTTCGGCGAGGTCGGCGGACGGGACGTCCGTGCCGGCGACCAGGGCGACGTCCAGCAGCACCGGCGGGTAGGCCGAGATGCTGGGCGCCGGACGGGAGTCGGGCAGCGGGATCGCGTCCAGGTCGAGTTCCATGGCGACGGTGCGCGGCGGCAGGCCGAGGGCCTCGACGACCTTCGGGTGCAGTTCGCCCGCGTGGCCGACCGGCCAGTCGCCCACGCGCAGCTGGGCGCAGCGGCCCGGGTGCCACGGCAGGAGATCCGCGGCCTGCACGGTGAGCTCCATGCCGGAGGCCTCCGCCACCAGGCGCGCGGCCTGCACGGCGTCGGCCCAGCCTGCCTGGTCGCCCTTGCCCCACCAGCCGGCGCGCGGGCGCTGGCCGCTGAGGACGACGGCGACGTGCACCGGCTGCGCGGGCACGGCGGCCTCCAGCACGGCGAGGTCCTCGTCGCTCGGGCGGTGCTCGACGCCGAGGTCCGGGACCTTGAGCTGGTTCGGTTTCGGCAGCACGACCTGGCCGACGTGGAACAGCGACACGTCCTTCAGGCCGCGGGAAACGTTGCGCTGCAACGTCTCCAGCAGGCCCGGCAAGAGGGTGGTCGCCATCCGGTCGTGGTCGGCTTCGAGCGGGTTCCGCACGCGCACGGTGCTGCGGCGGATGTCGTCCTCGGGCAGGCCGAAGGCGTCCCACACCGCGTCGCCGATGAACGGGAACGGGCGCACCTCGACGTAACCCGCCTCGGCGAGCGCGCCGGACACCGCGCGGCGGCGGCGCTGGGCGTCGGTGAGACCGCGGCCCGCGGGCGCGGCCGGCAGGACCGACGGGATGCTGTCGTAGCCCTCGAGCCGCAGGACCTCCTCGACGAGGTCGGCCGGCTGCACGAGGTCGCCGCGCCAGCTCGGCGGGGTCGCGGTGACGAGGCCGACTCCCTGGTCGCTCGTGCTGAGCTGGACCTTGCAGCCGATCTGGCCCAGCCGCCGCACGGTGACGCCGCGTTCGTAGCGCACGCCGGCGATCTGGTCGGGGAGGTTGATCGGCATGGTCACCGGGGCGTGCGGGGCGACGCCGCCGACGTCGGTGCGGCCCGGGCGGATCGCGCCTTCGCCGTACTGGCGCAGCAGCCGCGCGGCGAGCTCCACCGCGGCCGCGCACAGCGCCGGGTCGGTGTAGCGCTCGAAACGCTTCGCCGCCTCGGAGAACAGCTTGTGCCGTCGTGCGGTGCGGCTGATCGACGCCGGGTTCCAGTGCGCCGCCTCGAGAAGCACGTCGGTGCTCTCCGGCGTGATCTCCGTGCTGGCGCCGCCCATCGTGCCGGCCAGGGAGATGACGCCGCTGTCGTCGGCGATCACGATGTCGTCCGCGTCGAGCGTGCGCTCCACGTCGTCGAGCGTGGTGAGCTTCTCCCCCGCCTTCGCGCGGCGCACCACCAGGTCGCCCTGGATGGAGCCGGTCGCGAACGCGTGCAGCGGGTGGCCCAGCTCGAGCATCACGTAGTTGGTGACGTCGACCGCGAGCGAGATGGACCGGATGCCGGCCAGCATCAGCCTGCGGCGGATCCGCCACGGCGTCGGCGCGGTCGCGTCGAGTCCGGTGACGCGGCGCAGCACGAACCGCGGGCAGCCCTCGGGGTCCTCGACCCGGACCGGCCAGGCCTCGCCCTCGGCTTCCGGGAAGTTGTCGAGCATCGCCGGGTCGCCGAAGGGCACGTCGAGCGCGTTCGACAGTTCGCGCGCCAGGCCGCGGATCGACAGCGCGTAGCCGCGGTCCGGGGTCGGCGTGACCTCGATGACGGTGTCGTCGAGGCCGAGCAGGTCCTTCGCGTCGTCGCCCGGGCTCGCCGTGCCCGGCGGGAGCACGAGGATGCCGCTGTGGTCGTCGCCGAGGCCGAGTTCGGCCGCCGAACAGATCATGCCGTCGCTGACCTTGCCGTAGGTCTTGCGCGCGGCGATCGCGAAATCGCCCGGCAGGACCGCGCCCGGCAGCGCGACCACGACGAGGTCGCCCTCGGCGAAGTTGCTCGCGCCGCAGACGATGCCGCGCGTCTTGATGCCGTGCGGGCCCTCGTTCTCGAACGGGGCGTCGTCCTCGTCTTCGTCCTCTTCGGACAGTTCCGCGTCGTCGGGCTCGGGGTCGGGCTCCTCGCCGACCTCGACGCGGCAGAACCGCACCGGCTTCTTGAAGCCGGTCAGCTCCTCGATCTCCGCGACCCGGCCGACCACGAGCGGGCCGGTCACCGGGCCGAGCTCGCTCAGCTCGTCGACCTCGATCCCGATCCGCACGAAGGCGTCGGCCAGGTCCTGCGGCGTGACGTCGGCATCCACTTCGAGATGCTCGGTCAGCCAGCTCACCGGAACTCGCACTACGCCTCCGTTCCGAAGGGAAGGGTGAACCGGACGTCGCCTTCGACCATGTCGCGCATGTCCGGGATGCCGTTGCGGAACTGCAGCGTCCGCTCGATGCCCATGCCGAACGCGAAGCCGGAGTAGACGTCGGAGTCGACGCCGCACGCGCGCAGGACGTTCGGGTTGACCATGCCGCAGCCGCCCCATTCGACCCAGCCGGGGCCGCCCTTCTTCTCCTCGAACCAGACGTCGACCTCCGCCGACGGCTCGGTGAACGGGAAGAAGTGCGGGCGCAGCCGCGTCTTGGAGCTCTCGCCGAACATCGCGCGGGCGAACGAGTCGAGCGTGCCCTTGAGGTGCGCCATGGTGAGGCCCTTGTCGACGGCGAGGCCTTCGACCTGGGTGAACACCGGCGTGTGGGTGGAGTCGAGCTCGTCGGTGCGGTAGGTGCGGCCCGGGCACACGACGTAGACCGGCAGGTCGCGGTGCAGCAGGCTGCGGGCCTGCACCGGCGAGGTGTGCGTGCGCAGCACCAGGCCGGAGCCTTCCTCGCCGACGTAGAACGTGTCCTGCAGCTGGCGCGCCGGGTGGTCCTTGCCGAAGTTCAGCGCGTCGAAGTTGAACCACTCGGCCTCGAGCTCGGGCCCTTCGGCGACCTCGTAGCCCATGGCGACGAAGACGTCGGCGATGCGCTCGGACAGCGTGCTGATCGGGTGCCGGGCTCCGCGCGGGACCTGGTCCCACGGCAGCGTGACGTCGACGGCCTCCTCGCGAAGCACGCGCTCGTCGCGCTCGGCCTGCAGCGCGGCGCGGCGCGCGTCGAACGCGGACTGCACCGCCTGCCGGGCCTCGTTGACGCGCTTGCCCGCGTCGGCTTTCTCCTGCTTCGGCAGCGCGGCGATCTCCCGGCGCGCCAGCAGCACCGGAGACTGGTCCCCGAGATGGGCCGGTTTGACGGCGGCGAGCGCGTCCAGGTCGGCCGCGCCGGCGAAGGCGTCCTCGGCCGCCTTCATCGCCGCGCGCAGGGTCTCCGGTGCGAGCACGTCGACCGGCTGTTCTGTGGCTCCGGACATGACTCCTCGGCGTCCACTGGGACTGGTGTTGTCGGCGGCACGCGGGCATGCCGCCGCACGTGCACATCGGGCAGCTCAGTCTAGGGGATCGGGCGCCGGGCCCGGCCGCTCACCCTCCGCTTCCGGAGCCGCTGCGCCGGATCCGCCCCGTGATCACGACCGACCGTCGCCGAGGACCCGAACGGACGTCAGCGGATCAGGTGAGAACCGCCCCTCGACCGGCTTGCTTCGGACGCCCGCCCGGGCGGCGGCGGGACGGACTTGGGACGGCGGAGCTGCCGAGCTTGGCGCGGGCATCCGCGTGGAAAGCAGCGGCACGCGTTGAGGACCGCGGAGCTGCCGAACTCGGCGCGGACACCCGCGCGGGAAAGCAGCGGGACGCGTTGAGGGCCTCGGAGCTGCCGGGGCTTAGCGCGGACACTCGCCCGGGGTGGCGGCGGGACAGGCTTCCGACGGCGGAGCTGTCGAGCTTGGCGGGGCGAAGTCTTGGGGTCAGGAGAGAGGCGCGGGATCGAGGCGGGGAAGTGCGGTTCGGATGGTGGCAGCGGGCGAAGGAGGCTGGCGACCCGGTCGGGTACCCGGCATGAGTGCGACAGGAGCATGACAAGAGCGCGGCGAGCCGACAGAAAACGTGGAGGTGACTGCGACGCGCTCGGCCTCGGGCGTCTCAGCGTGCGACTGCTGATTTCCGCATCGTGGCGGGCGACGGGCTGCCGCGACACCATCCCGGTGGCAGTTCTGGCGGCGCAGGGAAACGATCCTGCGCCAAGCAAGTCTAAGAGCGCGTCTGAGAACTGATGTCACTGGTCTGTGTTGCGGGTGAGTCGTCGGGACATGGTCATGATCATGGCGATGT
>NZ_JBHRWI010000072.1:0-71566 GCF_042647905.1 Amycolatopsis halotolerans | reverse complement strand
CTCCCGGCGACACGCACCCCGCCCAGCCCTACTGAGAAAACCTCAATGTGGCATTGGGGTTTCTCAGTAGTGCGGGGTGCCTGGCGAGACGGGGCTGTGTGGCTCGGTTGCTGCTTGATTGCTGCGAAGGTCCGTGAGGGGAACCCTCAGGGAATCAGATTCCCTGAGGGTTCCCCTCACGGACCTCGGCGTCAGCGCGTCAGAGCACCATGGTCCGGTTGCCGTGTACCAGAACGCGTCCTTCGAGGTGCCAGCGTAGGCCGCGGGCGAGCGTCACCTTCTCGATGTCGCGGCCCTTGCGCACCATGTCCTGCACCGAATCGCCGTGGTCGACGCGGATCACGTCCTGTTCGATGATCGGCCCGGCGTCCAGGTCCGCGGTGACGTAGTGGCAGGTCGCGCCGACGAGCTTCACGCCGCGGGTGTGCGCCTGGTGGTACGGCTTCGCGCCGATGAACGACGGCAGGAAGCTGTGGTGGATGTTCAGCGCGCGCCCGGCCCACTCCGCACACAGGTCCGCGGGCAGCACCTGCATGAACCGCGCCAGCACGATCGCGTGCGGGTCGTGTGCGTCGACCAGTTCGCGGACCTTGGCGAACGCGGCCGCCTTGCCGTCGGGGTCGCCCGCCGGGAAAGGCACGTGGTGGAACGGGATCCCGTGCGCGCGGGTGATGTCCGCGAGCGAATCGTGGTTGCCGATCACCGCGGCGATGTCGACGTCCAGCTCACCGGAGGCGACGCGGCCGAGCAGGTCGTACAGGCAGTGCCCGGCCTTCGACACCAGCACCACCGCGCGCGGGCGCTCGCCGGTGTCGCGGACCTGCCAGCTCGACTCCGCGGACAGCTCGTTCGCCACCTCGCCGAACCGCTCGCGCAATCCCGCGGCGTCGAACGGCAGCGAATCGGCGCGCACGACCTGGCGGGTGAAGAACCAGCCCGAGTCGGGGTCGGTGTGATACGCCGCCTCGGCGATCATTCCTCCGTGGTCGGCGAGGAAGCCCGAGATGCGGGCGATGATGCCGGTGCGGTCGGGGCAGCCGAAGGTGAGCACGTAACGCTGAGGATCTGACACGCGCCCATTCTCACCGGCCGCTGGTCAGGGCGCTGCGAGGGGCTCCAGAAGGGTGGCGTCGCCGACTTTCCCGGCGTGGTTCGGGCGGCCCCAGAGCGCGCGGTAGACGTCGTCGGCGGGGCCGGTGAGCGTGAGGTCCGGGACGCCTTCGCCCAGCGTCGGCGGCTGGTCGGCGTGCAGCAGCACGGTCCACGTCCGCGTGTCGGTGCTGACCTGGACGATCCCGTCGCGGCGGCTCGGCGCGGCCCGGCGCGGGGTCAGGAAGGCGAGGAACTCGTCGATGCCGTCCTCGGCGAATTCCGTGCGGTACTGGGTGACCGGCGGCGTGGGCAGGGCGCTTTCCGCGTCGAGCCGGTGGATGGCGAACTCGTGCGCGAGCCGGCGCGTCCAGTCCCCGACGGTGACCGGGCCGCCGCGCGGGAACGGAGACCGCAGCGGGGTGTCCGCCGGGCGGCGCAGGGCTTCGCGGACGGCCATGCGTTCGCCGTCCAAGCAGCCGAGTGCGTCTTCCCAGGTGGCCGCCGGTTGCGGCTCAGCTTTCCGGTCGGTGATCGCCGCGACCGTGTACGAGAGCACTGTCGTCAGGTGCGTCACCAGGTCCTGCACTGTCCACTCCGGACAGTTGCGGACGGGCGCGGCTGGGCCCGCGGCGAGCGTCGCGGCTTTGATCCGGTCGGCGTGAATGTCGATCGCTTCCAGCAGACGTGGCGCGTCCATGCACTGACCGTAGCCTGCGCACCCGCACCCGTCGGCCGAATTCGATGAGCGCGACCAGCAGCAGGCCGAGCAGGAACGACAGCAGCAGCCCGTACACCGGACGGTCGGCGAACGCGGTGCCGCCGGCGAGCCCGATCAGCGCGCTGTACACCGACCACAGCGCCGCGCCCACGGCGTCGAGCGGCACGAACCGGCGCAGCGGGTAGCCGAGGCTGCCGTTGGCCAGCGCGCTCGCGACGCGGCCGCCGGGCAGGTACCGAGCGGCGATGATCAGCAGCGGCGCTTGCCGGCGGACTTGGTCGCGGGCCCATTCGTAGCGTTGCCGTCCGGACGGTCCGCGCTGCAGCCGGGCGACGGCGCGCGGTCCGGCGGCGCGGCCCACTGCGTAGCCGAGGCAGTCGCCCGCCCACGCGCCCGCGGCGGAGACGACGACCAGCAGTGCGAGCCTGCCGACGTCGGGTCCGATCAGGACGGCCACGGTCACCACGGTCGTTTCGCTCGGCATGAACGGGAGCAGCGCGTCTAGTCCGGCGATCGCGAACACGAGCACCCACAGCCAGGGCGAGCCGAGGGTGCCCCGGATCAGCTCGGTGACGTGTTCCAGCAGTTCCACCCGCTCATCGTCAGCACTGAAGGTCACCAAGGGATGACCCAGCGGGGTGCGGGTGGTGAACAGGTGGGTTCAGCGCGGCGCGACGCTTTCCCAGGCCACGGTCAGTTCGCCGAGCCTGCGCCGGTCCGGATTGCCGAAAACGGGCCAGCCGCGGTCGGCGAGCATGGCGACGGTGGTGGTCCAGCGGGCGCGTACGCCGAAGGAACGGTGCGGCGCGGCGGCCGCCCAGCATTCGTCCAATGTGGACATCAGGGCGTGCACGCGTTCGCCGGGAACGTTGCGGTGAATGAGGATCTTCGGCAGTCGTTCGGCCACTGTGGACGGACGGTCGAGCTCGGCGAGGCGGAGCGACAGGGTGAGCGTGCGCGGGCCGCTGGCTCCGACCACGACCCACGTGACCAGCCTGCCGATCTCGTCGCAGGTGCCCTCGACGAGCAGGCCGTCCGGCGGCATCGCGTCGAGCATCAGCTGCCACGCGCCGGGGACCTCGTCCTCGGCGTACTGCCGGAGCACGTTGAACGCGCGCACCAGGACCGGCCGCGCCCCGGCGAGTTCGAAGCCGCCGCGCTGGAAATCGAGCCGGGGCGGATCGGCGGCGGGCTGGGCGGCGGCGACGCGTTCCGGGTCGAGTTCGAGCCCGAGCACGCGGACGTCCGGCCGTACGCGCGCCAGCCAGCGAGCCAGTTCGACCGTCGTGACCGGCGACGCTCCGTAGCCGAGATCGACGACAAGGGGACTTTCGCCCCGTCGCAGCAGGCGGGTGACGGCCGGGTCGCTCGCGAGCCAGCGGTCGACCCGGCGCAACCGGTTGGGATTGGTGGTGCCCCTGGTCGGGGCGCCCACCGGGGTCAGGCGTGCTCGGCCAGCCACTGCGCGGTGAACTCGTCCTCGTTCCGCAGCAGGTTGACCACCTGCTCGGAGACGAACTCCTCGATCCGGCCGCCGAAGAGGGGGATCCGGACGACTACCTCGCCTGAGGTGCGGAGGAGGACTTTGCCGTCTTTGGGGGTGAGGTAGGTGGAGGCGCCGATTTCGCCGGGCACGCCGCCGACGCTGACGTCGGACCGGCCGGTGTACTCGTCGCCGGACCGCTTCCAGGTCTGGGTGCGGTTGACGATGATGTCGCCTTTGTGCAGGGCTCGGACGGCCTGGGGGAGTTTGGCCGCCTTGATGCCGTGCTGGAGTTCGTAGCGGACGGAGTCGGCTTCGGCGATGTAGGCCAGGAGTTTGGCGTCGTCTCCGCCTAGCGCTTCCAGGCGGGCGCGGAGGGCTTCTTCTCCGGCTACTGCGGCGAAGACGTCCGCTAGCGAGCCGTCGAACTCGCCGCGGTGTTCGATCCGGGATCCCATGAAACGGACAGTACCGGGTGGGGGGCTCGTCGCCTGGCGGCGACATTGCGGCCGGTTGGGGGAGGGGCTGGGCGGGTCGTGAGGGGAACCCTCATTGACTCTGATTCCCTCAGGGTTCCCCTCACGGACGGTCCGAGCGGGCGGGGGCGGGGGCGCGCAGTACCGTCAAGCTTCGTGGACATCGCTGAAACGCCTGGTCCGGCTCACCTCGCCGAGTACACGACGCTGCGCCTCGGCGGGCCGGTGCGCCGGTTCGTCACCGCGACCACCGCCGCGGAACTCGTCTCCGCCGTGCGCGACGCCGACGACGCGGGCGAGCCCGTCCTGCTGCTCGGCGGCGGGTCGAATCTCGTGGTCGGCGACGAAGGCTTCGCGGGCACTCTCGTGCGGATCGCCAACACCGGCTGGACCCGCGACGGTGACATCGTCGAGGTGGCCGCCGGGCAGGAGTGGGACGCGTTCGTCGCCGCGCTGGTCGACAACAACCTCGGCGGGCTCGAGTGTCTCTCCGGCATCCCGGGGTCGGTGGGGGCGACGCCGATTCAGAACGTCGGGGCGTACGGCGGCGAGGTGGCCGAGTCGATCGTCTCCGTCGAGTTGTACGACCGGGCGGCGAAAGAAGTGCGCACGGTCAAGGCCGACGAACTCGGCTTCGCCTACCGCACCAGCGTCCTCAAGGGCACCGATCGCGGCGTCGTGCTGAGCGTGCGGTTCCGGATCGACCCGAGCGGGCAGTCCGCGCCTGTCCGGTACGCCGAGTTGGCGCGCACGCTGGGTGTCGAGATCGACGCGAAAGTCCCCGCCGCGCAGGCTCGGGAAGCGGTGCTGGGGTTGCGGCGCGGCAAGGGCATGGTGCTCGACGCCGCTGATCACGACACCTGGAGTGCGGGGTCGTTCTTCACCAACCCGATCGTTCCCGAAGAAGAAGCGCCGGCCGTCCTCGAGCGGATCGCGGAGTCGACTGAGGGGAAGATCCCGCAGTACCCGGCCAGCGGCGGGGTGAAGTTGTCCGCCGCGTGGCTGATCGAGCGGGCCGGGTTCGGCAAGGGGTACCCCGGGCCCGGCGGTCGGGTTTCGCTGTCCACCAAGCACACGCTCGCGCTCACCAATCGCGGCGGGGCCAGCACGGAGGATCTGCTGCAGTTGGCTCGCGAGGTCCGCGACGGGGTCGAAGAGCGGTTCGGCGTGCGACTGCGGCCGGAACCACTGCTGATCAACTGTTCGCTCTGACGCCATCGGGGTAACCCGGGTGAGCCAGGCGACAGGAAATCGGCAGCAACCGGGCACCGGGTGAAACGTCTTGCGGGATGGAGTGGAATTTCCGGTTCGCAGGTAACGTCGAAGCGCTCACCGGCGCTGATGTGCGTGGGAGATGCCGGTGCGGGGGACAAGTGGAGGTAAGACCGTGATCGAGCGCCGTACGGTGTTCAAGGCCGTTCTCGCGACCGGCGCGGCGGCGCTGGCCGCCGCGTGCTCGGGCGGCAGCAATGACGGCACCGCGTCGCCGCAGGGCGGGAGCGGCGACAACGGCGGCAAGCCGGTCGCCCCGGTGGCGAAGCTCACCGCGACCCCGGCCGTCGGGGCCAAGGACGCGAGCGTGCGCGAGCCGGTGGTGGTGAAGGTAACCGAAGGCAAGCTCACCGAGGTCAAGCTGACCAACGAGGGCGGCGACGAGATCAAGGGCGAGATCGCCAAGGACGGCCTGTCCTGGACCAGTTCCGAACCGCTCGGCTACGGCAAGACCTACAACTACGCCGCCAAGGCGACCGGCACCGACCAGCGGCCCGCCGAGCTCAAGGGCTCATTCGCCACGATCAGCCCGGCCAAGACGGTGCGCGCCACGCTGAACCCGGGCGACGACGCCGAGGTCGGGGTCGCGATGCCGATCAGCGTGAAGTTCAACGGGGCCGCTCCGAAGGACCGGGCCGCGGTCGAGAAGGCGCTCAAGGTCAAGACCAGCAAGGACGTCGAGGGCTCGTGGGCCTGGATGTCGGCGAACCAGGTCGACTGGCGGCCCAAGGAGTACTGGCCGGCCAACACGACCGTCGAGGTCGAGGCCAACCTGTACGGCGTGGACCTCGGCGGCGGCGTCTTCGTGAAATCGGACGTCAGCACCAAGTTCAAGATCGGCCGCAACCAGGTGGTCAAGATCAACACGCCGGACCACGTGATGAAGGTCTACCGCGGCGGCGCGGAGAGCGCGAGCTACCCGTGCTCCAACGGGCTCGACTCGGTCGTCGACCGCAACACCCCGAACGGCACCTTCATCATCATGTCGAAGGAGCCGCACGCGGTGTTCGACAACGCCCGCTACGGCTACACCAACGTCAACAAGAAGTGGGCCTGCCGGTTCTCCAACCACGGCGAGTTCATCCACGAGAACCAGGACAACGCGGCCGCGATCGGCAAGACCAACAACTCGCACGGCTGCGTCAACCTGCTCGAGGCGGACGCCAAGGCCTACTTCGACACGGCGATGATCGGCGACCCGGTCGAGGTCACCGGCTCGAAGCTGGGCAGCCCGACGAACTCCGACGTCAAGGACTGGTTCTACGACTGGTCGACCTGGAAGTCGCTCTCGGCCGCGAAGTGATCCACTGGCCGTCTGCTAACAAGTAGAAGTGAACACTGAGGTAACCGGGGTCGGCGGCGTGCGGATCGCACTGCGCGTCGAAGGCCCGGAGAACGCGCGTCCGATCGTCTTCGTGCACGGCTGGGCCCAGTCCGCCGCGGCCTGGTCCGCTCAGTTCGCCGACCCGGCGCTGAGCGGGCAGTTCCGGCTCGTCGCGATGGACCTGCGCGGACACGGCGCGTCCGATGTCCCGGAGGACGGCTACGACGACCCGGCGCAGTGGGCCGGGGATCTCGCCGCGGTGCTCGACTTCGCCGGTCCGGACGCGATCGTCGTCGGCTGGTCCTACGGCGGGCTGGTGATCACGGACTACCTGCGCGAGCACGGCACCGCACGGCTCGGCGGGATCGTGCTGGTGGGCGCGATCACCGAGATCGGCCGCAAGCGCGAGGGCGGTGCCACCGGGCCCATCATGCGGGCCGCGCTGCCCGCGGCGCTCTCGGACGACGCCGAGGTGGCGATCCCCGCGCTGGTCGAGTTCACCCGCGCCCAGGCCAGTGCAAAGGTGCCCGGTGGGTACGCGCAGGCGATGCTCGGCAGTTCGCTTTCGGTGCCGCCCGCGGTGCGCGGCGCGCTGTTCCGGCGGGACATCGGCAGTGGTGACGTGCTTGCCGCGGTCGACAAGCCGACGCTCGTGGTGCACGGCTCGGCCGACGGGGTGGTGGATCCTTCGGCGGCAGAGTATTCGGCCGGGAAGATTCCGGGGGCGGTCCTGCGTTGGTTCGTTGAGGCCGGGCATCTGCCGTTCGTCGAGGAGCCGGAGGACTTCAACTCCGCGCTGCGGCGGTTCGCCGGGGACGCAGCAGCCGAGTAGCAGGAGTGACTAGGTGACCCTCAAGGGATTCATCGCTGAGCCGCGCCGGATCGCGGTCTTGTCCGTGCACACCTCCCCGCTCGAGCAGCCGGGCACCGGCGACGCCGGCGGGATGAACGTGTACGTCAGCCAGACCGCGCAGGAGATGGCGCGGCGCGGCATCGAGGTCGAGGTCTTCACCCGGGCGACGTCGTCGGACCAGCCGCCGCTGGCCGAGCTGGCGCCCGGCGTGACGGTGCGGCACGTGCCGGCCGGGCCGTTCGAGCCGCTGGCGCGCGACGAGCTGCCCGCGCAGCTGTGCGCGTTCACCTCGGGCGTGCTGCGCGCGGAGGCGTTTCACGAGCCGGGCTACTACGACCTGATCCATTCGCACTACTGGCTGTCGGGCCAGGTCGGCTGGCTCGCCAGGGATCGTTGGGGCGTGCCGCTCGTGCACACCGCGCACACCCTGGCCAAGGTCAAGAACGCGCTGCTCGCCGAGGGCGACAAGCCCGAGCCGCGCACGCGCGTGATGGGCGAGGAGCAGGTGGTCGCCGAGGCGGATTGCCTCGTCGCGAACACCCAGGTCGAGGCTCGGCAGCTGGTCGATCTCTACGGGGCCGCCGCGCCCGCGGTGCACGCCGTGCCGCCCGGTGTCGACCTCGAACGGTTCACGCCCGGTTCGCAGCTGGACGCGCGCCGCGAGCTGAACCTGTCGCCGGACGCCGTCGTGCTCGCTTTCGCCGGACGGATCCAACCGCTCAAGGCGCCTGACGTCCTGCTGCACGCGGCGGCGGAAATGCTGCGGCGGCGGCCGGAATTGGCGTCGCGGCTGGTGGTTCTGGTGGTCGGCGGGCCGTCTGGGACCGGGCTGGAGCAGCCGCAGGCGTTGCGCGAGCTGGCGGTGTCGTTGGGCATCGCCGAGCAGGTGCGATTCCTGCCGCCGCAGAGCGGGCTGAAGCTGCGCACGGTGTTCCGTGCGGCGGACGTCGTCGCGGTGCCGAGCTACAACGAATCCTTCGGTTTGGTCGCGCTCGAAGCGCAGGCGTGCGGCACGCCGGTGGTGGCGGCCGAGGTCGGCGGGCTGCCGGTCGCGGTGCCGCACGGGGTTTCCGGACTGCTGGTTCCCTCGCACGGCGCGCCGGAATGGGCCGACGCGCTCGCCGCCGTCGCGCTGCGCCCGGATCGCCGAGCCGAACTCGCGGCCAACGCGGTGCGGCACGCGCAGCGGTTTTCCTGGCGGCGCACCACGGATTCCTTGCTCGACATCTATGCTCAGGCGACCATAGCGTTCCGGCAGGCGCTGGAACTGCGGGCGGAGGTGGCAGTGTGAGCCTTGACGCGACTATCAAGTCCACTTTGGACTCAAGTGGGCTCGAGTACGACCGTCGCGGCGAAGGCCGTTATTTCGTGACGTTGCCGGGAACCAAGAAGCTGCAGACGAACTGCTGGCTCGTGGACGGCGACCACGCGTTCTCGGTGGAGGCGTTCGTCTGCCGCCGACCGGACGAGCGGCACGAGGACGTGTACCGGTTCCTGTTGCAGCGCAACGCCCGGCTCTACGGCGTGCACTACACAGTGGACAGTCTCGGCGACATCTACCTCGTCGGCCGCTTCGGCAAGGAGACGGTGACCGAGTCCGAACTGGACAAGATCCTCGGCCAGGTGCTGGAAGCCGCCGACGGCGATTTCAACCCGCTGCTGGAAATCGGGTTCGCCACGTCGATCAAGCGCGAATGGGACTGGCGCGTCTCGCGCGGCGAATCGCTGGCGAACCTGCAGGCGTTCAAACACCTCGCCGAGCCCGCAGACGGCCACGAACCGGGGTTGACCGACTCGTAACCGATCCCGTGCAACGCCTTCTCCAGTCGTTTCGTCTCACCGCCGACGACTGGAGGGAGACGGGGATGCGGACTCGATGGAGATACGCGCTCGCGGGCGCGGCGGTGTTCCTGCTGGCCGGATGCAGCGCCAACAGCGCGGATTCGGCGAGGTCGGCGATCGCGCCCGCGCAGCAGCAGGGCGCGGCGCCGAAACAGGGCAACGCGCAGGCGTCAGTGCCCGCGCCCGGCGCGACCGATCGCAAGCTGGCGCGCAGCGCACGGCTGGACCTGACCACGCCGAAGACCGATGACGTCGTGTCCCGCGCCAAGGCGATCGCGACCGGTGCGGGCGGCTATCCCGGCCAGGAGAGCGCGACGGACGATTCCGCGTCGCTGACCTTGTCGGTGCCCGCGGAGAAGCTCGACGGCGTGCTCGACCAGCTCGGCGGGCTCGGCCAGGTGAAGCGGCGGGAGATCAGCGCGCAGGACGTCACCGCGCAGGTGGTCGACGTGGACGCGCGGCTGGCGACCCAGCGGGCGAGCGTCGACCGGATGCGCGCGCTGCTGGCGAAGGCGCAATCGGTGTCCGAGATCGCGTCCGTCGAGAGCGAGCTGACCAGCAGGCAGGCCACGCTGGAGTCGCTGGAGCGGCAACAGGCTTCGCTGGCCGGGCAGGTCGCGATGGCGACCGTGTCGCTGTCGGTGACGAAGCAGGAGGCTCCCGCGGCACCGGCGGGCGGCTTCCTCTCCGGGCTGTCCGGGGGATGGGACGCGTTCGTCGCCTTCTGCAACGGGCTGGTCCGGGTGCTGGGCGTGCTGCTGCCGTTCGCGATCGCGTTCGGGATTCCGGCGGGCGCGGTGTTCTGGTGGTTCCGGCGCCGCCGCGGGGCCAGGCCTGCGGAATGAGGGGCTGGCGGAACGGCTCGAGGGAGGGGGAGTCGCGATCTCGAGCCGTCCCGCTGCAGGTCCCGCCTGCTGGACCCGGTGACGAGGGGGATGCCAACGGGGCCGGCGGGCCGCGGCTCGGCAGGGGGGAGACGAGCCGCGGTCACTGCCCGTGATCAGCCGGGAGTGCGTGGAATCCGGCTGAGCGGGACATGCCCAACCTGTCAGATGTCGACCAGTAATCACAAGACTACTGGTTACTCCGTTCGAGTGAACTTCACTGACGGGGATAACGGTGTGCAGCATCTTGCACTCTTTGGCCTGCTTGTCGGCAACCCGCCTGCGCGTCGGGTGAAGGTGTTACTCCCGGGTAACGCACTCTGGGTAGAGGGGTGGACGCACTACTGGCAGCGCTCGCCCGCTCTGGCAGGCTGGTGGCCATGGCCGAACTTGGGACCCTGGTGCTGCTGCGGCACGGACAGAGCACGTGGAACGCGGAAAACCTGTTCACCGGCTGGGTGGACGTGCCCCTTTCGGAGACCGGCGAGCGAGAGGCCCGCCAGGGCGGGCAGCTGCTCGCCGAGTCGGGGCTGCTGCCGGACGTGGTGCACACGTCGCTGCTGCGCCGGGCGATCAGCACGGCGAACATCGCCCTCGACGCCGCCGACCGGCACTGGATCCCGGTCAAGCGCGACTGGCGGCTCAACGAGCGGCACTACGGCGCGCTGCAGGGCAAGAACAAGAAGCAGACGCTGGACGAGTTCGGCGAGGAGCAGTTCATGCTCTGGCGCCGCTCGTACGACACGCCGCCGCCCGCCATCGACCCCAAGGACGAGTACAGCCAGGCCGGCGACGCGCGGTACGCCGACCTCGGCGACCAGGCCCCGCTGACGGAATGCCTGAAGGACGTCGTGGCCCGGCTGCTGCCGTACTGGGAGTCGGCGATCGTCCCCGACCTGCGGGCCGGGCGCACGGTCCTGGTGGCCGCGCACGGCAACTCGCTGCGCGCGCTGGTGAAGCACCTCGACGGCATCTCCGACGACGCCATCGCCGCGCTGAACATCCCGACCGGCATCCCGCTGCGCTACGACCTGACGCCGGACCTCAAGCCGGTCAAGGCGGGCGGCGAGTACCTGGACCCGGAGGCGGCGAAGGACGCCGCCGCCGCGGTCGCGAACCAGGGCCGCTGAGGCCCTGCGCGCTCGGGTCGTGAGTGCTGGTCCCGGTGAGGCGCACAGTGTTCCGGCTGCCTACGAACCGCGTCGCGCCCCCTGCTC
Source organism: Amycolatopsis halotolerans (assembly GCF_042647905.1). Lineage (NCBI taxonomy): Bacteria > Bacillati > Actinomycetota > Actinomycetes > Pseudonocardiales > Pseudonocardiaceae > Amycolatopsis > Amycolatopsis halotolerans. The sequence continues at coordinate 60,405 of NZ_JBHRWI010000072.1, read as the reverse complement.
GCCCGGCCGCGTCCCGTCCTGTGGGCACGTCCGTGAGGGGAACCCTGAGGGACTCTGAGTCCCTCAGGGTTCCCCTCACGGACGGCCAGCGGAAGCCGAGAGTGCCCGCGGCTACCGGCTGGCTTGTGAGTGCTGGCGCCGGTCAGCGCCGGTCAGAGCCGGGAACGTCGCTCACGACCCGGAGATCGCCTTCATTCCGGACACTTTCCACTCGTCGCCCTGCCGCACGAGGTCGAGGTGCACCGGCAGCCGGTTTTCGCCGGGGTTCTGGCCGCCGCTGGTCGTCAGCAGCGCGGCCAGCACCGCCGACGCGTGCGTGCCGTCGGGACTGAGTTCGGTCAGCGCGGCCGTCGAATCCGGGCCGTAGCTTGCCTTCTTCCCGGTCTGCTTGATCTGGTCCACGGTCTCCTGGCGGCTCTTCTTGAACTCCGTCAGCAGCGGCTCGGCAGCGACGTTCTCCCAGGCCGTGTAGTTCGCGTCGATGTTCTGCGGGTCGATGGTCATCAGGATCCCGCCGTCCCGGCGAGCCGCCTCGACCGCGGAATCCCTATTCGCGGCAAGGCCTTTCGCCGGAGCGGCGGCCGAAGCGATCGGGCCGCGCGGGTCGAAGTTCAAGTCCTGCAACAGCCAGTGCCTGTTCGTCCGGACCGCGGTGACGAGCATGAGCGCGCCTGCCTGGTTCGTGGCTCCGTCGGGACGCTTGCTGTGCTGCGTGGCCGCCACCAGCATCCGCGCGTGGTCCGGGGTCAGCTCGGCCAATCCGGTTTCCACGACCTGCGTTTGCGTGCTCACCGGCTCGGTGCGGACCTCGGCGAAGGTCTTGTCGAACTGCGCGCGGGCCGCGCCGGTCAGGTACTGCTGCTCGGTTTTCGCGACCTCGTCCGGTTTCGTGGAGTCGTAGGTGAACGCGGACTCCACGGCCTTTTTGATGCCGGACACCGCGTCGCTAGTCGCCTTGGCGTCCACATAGGCCACATTCGCGGGAGCGGGCGCGGACGGCGGCGCGGGCGGTGCGGTTTGCCCGGACACAGCTCCGCTGCAACCGGCGGTGAGCAGGGCCGCGGCGAGGACAGCGCGCCTCACAGCAGGCCCGCCTCCCGCGCGAGAGCACCCGCTTGGAACCGCGACGTCGCACCCAGTACATCCATCAATTCGGCCACCCGCCGACGGTACGTCCGCAGCCCGACGCCCATCTCCCGGGCCGCCTTTTCGTCGGTGGAGCCGGAAGACAGCAGGTCGAGCAGCTGCGGCGTGTACTGACGCAGTTCGGCGAACCGCGTCTCGTACGCCTCGAACGCGGTCGACGAGCGCCAGGCGGCCTCGTACAGCGACGAGATGCCGCGCACCAGATCCGGTTTGCTCACGACGCTGTAGCCGGGCCCGTCGGCGAGGATGGCGACGCGGCCGTCGAGCAGGATCGTCTCGTTGATCTCGTGGTCGCTGATCCGGACTTCCGCGCCCAGCCGGTGCAGCGTCCGCAGGTGCTCGGCTCCGTGCGGGTCGAGCAGCACCCGCGAGAGATAGACCTTCCGGATCCGCAGTTTCCGCTGTTTCGGCAGCTCCTGGGCGAACTTCTGCATCGCGGACCAGGTGTGCAGGTCGTTCGCGGCGCAGGCGAACTCGTCCGCGCCGGCGAGCAGGTGCCCGGCGCGCTCGACCAGTTCCCGCTCGTCGCGCAGGTTCGCGATTTCCTCGGCTCGGGGCACGTCATCCAGTGTCCTGCGTTGGCAGCTTGCTGCCAAACACGCCGCCGGGATTGACCGGGAAGCAGGCTGGAGACATGACCGAAACGACACTTCCCGCCGCTGCCGCGGGCACCTGGCAGCTCGGCTCCCGCACCGTGAACCGGCTCGGCTTCGGCTCGATGCGGCTCGGCGGCACGCTCGACCCGACCGCGCCGATCGACGCCGACCGGGCGATTTCCGTGCTGCGCCGAGCCGTCGAACTGGGCGTGAACCACATCGACACCGCGGCGTTCTACTTCGGCGCCACCTGGTCGGCCAACGCCCTGATCAAGGCCGCGCTCGCGCCGTACGGCGACGACCTCGTGCTGACCACCAAGGTCGGCCCGTCCCGTGACGAATCCGGCCAGTTCCGGCCGTTCGCCCGTCCCGACGAGCTGCGCGGCCAGGTCGAGCAGAACCTGCGCGAACTCGGCCGCGAGCACATCGACGTCGTCAACCTGCGCATCGGCACCGGCCTGGACCGCGGCACCGGCTCGCTCGCCGAGCACTTCGGCGCGCTGGCCGAACTGCGCACCGAGGGGCTGATCGGCGAGCTGGGGATTTCGAACGTCAACGCGGAGCACCTCGCCGAGGCCCGGGCGATCGCGCCGGTGGTGTGCGTGCAGAACCAGTACGGCCTGTCCGCCCGCCGCGAGGACGACGAACTGCTGCGGCTGTGCGGCGAGCAGGGCGTGGCGTTCGTGCCGTTCTTCGCGGTCGCGAGTGGACAGTCCGATGCGGGCGAGCGGGTCGCCGAGGTTGCGCGGCGGCACAAGGTGACGGACGCTCAAGTGCGGCTGGCGTGGACGCTCGCGCAGGGCCCGCACGTGCTCGCGATTCCGGGCACGAGTGACCCCGCTCACCTGGACCAGAACGTCGCGGCGGCGGCGCTGAAGCTGACCGACGAGGACCTCAAAACCCTTGATGCGCGCTGAACGCCAAGCGTGCCGATTTTGCCGAAACATCTCGATCGGGTGAACAGGGCCTGACCCCGAGGCGAATATGTACCCCTCAGATGTCACTCGCCTCACGACAGGGCTTCCAGGACTAGGCCGGAAGGCTACCGGGATGCTTACGATTCCCTCGTGACCACGCCTGTTGTCCTGCTGACGGCCATCGGCTCTCTTGCCGTCGGCGCGGTCGCCGGTTTCCTCGCGGCACGGGCCAGGGCCCGGCGCGAGGCGGCTCGGCCCACCGGCCCCACCGTCGCGGAGCTGCTGATGAGGCTGATCCGCTCCTCCAACCACGGCGTCATCGTGCTCAACCGGTTCGGCGACCTCGTGCTGCACAACCCGCGGGCGTACGAGCTCGGCCTGGTCCGGGTGAACCAGGCCGACCCGCGGGCGCGCAAGGCCGCCGAACAGGTGGTCGAGACCGACGAGCCGATGGAGGTCGACCTTTCGCCGCTGGAGAGCCGGGGCCGCCGCCAGCCCGAGGCGGTGCTCGGCGAGGTCCGGCCGCTCGGCGACGGGTTCACCGTCGTCGAGGCCGTCGACCACTCCGAGGCGATCCGGCTGGAAGCGGTCCGCCGCGACTTCGTCGCCAACGTCAGCCACGAGCTCAAGACTCCGGTCGGCGCGATCGCGCTGCTCACCGAGGCCGTGCTGGACGCCGCCGAGGACGTCGAAGAGGTCCGCCGCTTCGGCAGCAAGATCCTGCGCGAATCCACCCGGCTCGGCCAGCTCGTCACCGAGCTGATCGCGCTGTCGCGCCTCCAGGGCGCCGAACGGCTGCCGGACCTCAACGTGGTCGAGGTCGACGCCGTCGTGCGGGAGGCGCTCGGGCGCACCACGCTGTCGGCGGAATCCGCCGAAATCACCATCACCACCGACGCGGCCAGCGGCCTTCTCATCGAGGGCGACCGGACGCTGCTGGTCACCGCGCTGTCGAACCTGCTGGAGAACGCCGTCGCGTACTCGTCGCCGGGCAGCCCGGTGTCGATCTCGCGCAGGCTCGCCGACGGCATGGTCGAGATCGCGGTGACCGACCGCGGCATCGGCATCGCCGAGGACGAGCAGCAGCGCGTCTTCGAGCGCTTCTACCGCGCGGACAAGGCGCGTTCGCGCGCCACCGGCGGCACCGGCCTCGGACTGGCGATCGTGAAACACGTCGCGGCCAACCACGGCGGTTCGGTCGGCCTGTGGAGCCGTCCCGGCACCGGGTCGACGTTCACCTTGCGCATCCCCGCGCACGTGCGCACCGAACCCGCCGACACCGCACGCAAGGCCGCGCCCGCGCGGCCGGACAAGACCCCCGAGCGGACACCCCGGCTCGTGGCAACCGGGCAGGAAGTCTCCAGCCCAGACCATGGAGGAAACCTGTGACGAGGGTTCTCATAGTCGAGGACGAAGAGTCCTTCGCCGACCCGCTCGCCTTCTTGCTGCGCAAGGAAGGCTTCACCGCGGCGGTGGCTGTGACCGGCCAGCAGGCGCTTGAGGAGTTCGACCGCAACGGCGCCGACATCGTGCTTCTCGACCTGATGCTGCCCGGGATGAGCGGCACCGACGTCTGCAAGCAGCTGCGGCAGCGTTCCGCGGTGCCGGTGATCATGGTGACCGCGCGCGACAGCGAGATCGACAAGGTCGTCGGGCTGGAACTCGGCGCCGACGACTACGTGACCAAGCCGTACTCGGCGCGCGAGCTGATCGCGCGGGTGCGCGCGGTGCTGCGCCGCGGCGGCGAGCCGGGCACGGACGGCGAACTCGCTCCGCTGGTGCTGTCGGCCGGACCGGTGCGAATGGACGTCGAGCGGCACGTGGTCACTGTGGACGGCGGCGAGGTTTCGTTGCCGCTCAAGGAGTTCGACCTGCTCGAGTACCTGCTGCGCAACGTCGGCCGGGTGCTGACCCGCGGCCAGCTCATCGACCGGGTGTGGGGCGCGGACTACGTCGGCGACACCAAGACCCTCGACGTCCACGTGAAGCGGCTCCGCTCGAAGATCGAGCCGGACCCGGGTTCGCCGCGGCACCTGGTGACCGTGCGCGGGCTCGGCTACAAGTTCGAGACCTGAGCGGTTTCCCCGGCGGATTGAGGGGTCCGCCGGGTTGTCGGGGACGGTTGCGCCCCAATGTGGCATTGGGTGCATCTGACGCACCGAATGCCACATTGGGTGCGTCACATGCACCGAATGTGGCATTGGGGCGGTTTGGTGCGCGCACGGTGCCGGATCGCGCACGCTGAGTCGATGTTGATCCGAGTGGAGTTGGTTACAGTTTCGAGACCTGGCACTGGGACCGGTACGCTGAATCCTCGTGCGCCTAGGGGTACTCGACGTCGGTTCCAACACCGTCCACTTGCTCGTGGTCGACGCCCACCGTGGCGCCCACCCGACCCCGATGCACTCCGAGAAAACGATGCTGCGGCTGGCCGAGCAGCTGACCGGCTCCGGCGAGCTGAGCCGCCCGGGCGAGGACGGCCTGGTCCGGGCGGTCGAATCGGCAAGGGCCGCGGCCGTGCGGCTCGGCTGCGAGGACGTGCTGGCGTTCGCGACGTCGGCGGTGCGCGAGGCGAAGAACTCCGCGAAGGTGCTGGCCAGGGTGACCGCCGAAACCGGCGTCAACCTGCGCGTTCTCTCCGGTGCGGACGAGGCGCGGCTCACCTTCCTCGCGGTGCGCCGCTGGTACGGCTGGTCGGCCGGGAAACTGCTGGTGCTGGACATCGGCGGCGGGTCGTTCGAGGTCGCGATGGGCCGCGACGAGGAACCGGAACTCGCCGAATCGCTCCCGCTCGGCGCGGGCCGCACCACCCGCACGCGCTTCCGCAACGACCCGCCGACCCGCTCCGAGGTCGTCGCGACGTCGGCCTGGCTCGAGGACCAGCTCGCCGGGCTCGCGAAGAAGGTCGCCGGGCAGGGCATGCCGGACCGGGTCGTGGCGACCTCCAAGACGTTCCGCTCGCTCGCCCGGCTGACCGGTGCGGCCCCCTCGGCGGCGGGCCCCCGCGTGCGCCGTACGCTCACTGACACTGCCCTTCGCCAGCTCATCGCCTTCATTTCGCGGATGACCGCCGCGGATCTGGCTCAGCTGGAAGGCGTCAGCGGGAGCCGGTCGCACCAGCTCGTGGCGGGTGCGCTGGTGGCGCAGGCCGCGATGCGGGCGCTCTCCCTCACCGAGTTGGAGATTTGCCCCTGGGCGCTGCGAGAGGGTGTCATCCTGCGGCGGTTGGACCACGCCAACGGGGCGGACGAAACTGGTACTGCCGTCGCCGGCGTTTCGGCGAGCGGGGAGGACCGGTGACAGCAGCGGACTGGACTTGGCCGACGAGGACCAGGCACGGTGAAGAGGTGACGGACATGCACTGCACGGTGTCGATTGCGCGCGGCTCCGGAGGCAGGTGTGCCCGAGTGACCACAACCAACCCCGAGCGCGCTTTGGACAGCACGGTATGACGGACCAGACCGGCGGCGACCAGCCCCAGAAGACCGTGGCGGAACTGCTCGCCCAGCACGGGCAGCAGGTCGACGGCGCACGGCGACGCAGGCGCAGGGCGGCCGATGACGAGGACGAGGCCGCCCCGCGGCGCTCGAACCTCACCGACACCGGACCACAGGCGATCATCGACCGGGTGGCCTCCGAGGGCGGCACCCCGCCGCCTCCGTCGCGTCCCCCGGGCGGCCGTCGCCGTCCGGACGCGGCTCCGCGACCCGCGCCGCCTGCTCCGCCCGCGCCGCAGGAATCGGGTCAGTACCCGCGTCCCGGCCAGCAGCCCTCCGGGCAGTACCCGGCTCCGCAGGAGTCGGGCCAGTACCCGGTGAACGGCCAGCAGGACTCCGGCTACGCGCGTCCCCCGGCGCCGCCGCAGGAGTCCGGCCAGTACCCGCGGCCGGGCAACGGCCAGCAGGATTCGGCCTACGTGCGCCCGCCCACGCCGCCGCAGGAGTCGGGCCAGTTCGCCCGCCCCGCGCCGCCCGCGGCCGGTCCTGGTCCGCAGGGCACCGGCTACCTGCGTCCCGCCGCCCCGCAGGACTCGGGCTACGTGCGTCCGCCCGCGCCGCCGCAGGAATCCGGGCAGATGCCGGTGCCGCCGCGCGGCCGTCCGCCGCGTCCGCAGGGGCCACCGGCAGGCGGCGAGGAGACCCGCGGCGCGGTGCCGCCGGTCCGCCGCCGCCCGGCCCCGCAGGCTCCGCCGCCCCCGCCGGACGGTGGCCTCGCGGCCCGGCTCGACGGTCTCGACGGCGATTCCCCGGAACCGCCCGCGACGCCGATGGCGAGCGGCGCGTTCCCGGCTCCCGGCGCTCCGGCCGCTCCTCCCAACCGGCCGCGGCGCGCTCCGGCCCGCCGTCCGGCGCCGAAGCAGGAGCCGCACACCGAGCAGTTCGACGCGGTCGACGGCCTGCCCGCCGAGGGCGTCGCCGAAGACGCGCCGCCAGCGGGTCTCGCGGGCTGGCGTCAGCGTCGGCAGGCGGAGCAACTGGAGGACACCGAGGTCGGCATGATGCCGGCCGTCCCGCCCGCTGGTGCGGAGCCGGAACCGGCCGCGCAGTACGCCGAGGACGACTACGTCGACGACGGCTACGAGGACGAGTACCCGCCCGCCGCCGCGGACTACGACGCAGGCCCGCCGACCGCGGGCTACCCGGCCCCGATGCCGTTCGCGCCGGGCGGCAAGGACCAGGTCGAGGACGACCTGTCCGAGTACGAGCGCGAGTTCGCCGAGCCGTCGGGCTACCCCGAGGGCCAGCCGGACTTCGAGGGCGACGACGGCTACGGGTACGAGCAGGCCGAAGGCTACGAACACGCCGAGGGCTACGCCGAAGGCGACGAGTACGACGACTACCCCGAGGAAGCCGTCGCCGAGGACGCGCCGGAGGCCGAGCCGGAACCCGCGGTTTCGGCGGGCAAGCAGTGGCTGACGCTGGCCGGACAGCTGGCGCTGGGCGTCGTCGGCGGCGCCGCGGTGTGGCTCGGCTTCAACTGGCTGTGGGTCAACCTCGCGCCCGCCGCGCTCGTGGGCGCGCTGCTGGTGATCGTCGCGCTGGTCTGGATCGTGCGGAAGATCCGCCGCGCCGAGGACCTGCAGACGACGCTGCTGGCGATTCTCGTCGGGCTGGTGGTGACGGTGTCGCCCGCGGCGCTGTTGCTGGTGGCCAAGTAGCCCGCCGCCGAGGCCGCTGGGGCAGGATGGGCGCGTGAGTGAGAGCGCGCCCGTCCCCGTGGGTTTGAGCACCGCCTCGGTGTGGCCGCTGCGCGCGGGCGCGGCCTTCGAGCTGGCGGCGGACCTCGGCTACGACGGCGTCGAGGTCATGGTGTGGGCCGATCCGATCAGCCAGGACGTCTCGGCGATCCGGCGCTGGTCGCGGCGCACCGGGATGCCGGTGCTGTCGGTGCATTCGCCGTCGCTGCTGATCACGCAGCGGATCTGGTCGCCGGACCCCGAGGTGCGCCTGCGCCGCTCCGTGGACGCCGCGTTGGAACTCGGCGCGCGCACGGTCGTGGTGCACCCGCCGTTCCGCTGGCAGCGCCGCTACGGCGACGCGTTCGGCGATCTCGTGGACGAACTCGAGGACGCGAGCGGCGTCGACGTCGCGGTGGAGAACATGTTCAAGGTCCGCCCGCCCGGCGGCTCGCGTGACGCGCGGGTGTCGGCCTTCCGGCCCTCCATCGACCCCACCGATGTCGGATTCCGGCACTACACCTTGGACCTGTCGCATTCGGCCGCGGCGCGGATGGACGCGCTGGCACTGGCCGACCGGATGGGGGCCGGGCTGAGCCATGTCCATTTGGCGGACGGGACGGGAATTCCGAAGGACGAGCACCTGATTCCGGGGCATGGCGGGCAACCTTGTGCGGAATTGCTGGAAAAGCTGGTGAGTGACAGCTTTTCCGGGCAGGTGGTGCTGGAGGTCAACACCCGGCACGCGACGGGGGCGGCGGCGCGGGCCCGGGCGTTGGCGGAGGCGTTGCTGTTCGCCCGCCTGCATCTCGGGCAGTGATCCGCGGGTGATCTTGCTCGGCTGTCCGGGCGGTCCCTGCCCGGCTCGGCTCGCAAAGGCGGCCGGGCACCGTAAAGTGCGGGCGTGACCTCGCTGCCATCGCCGTCTCCAGTCTTCCCCGGACCCGGTTCCACGCGCCGTATCGCCGTGGCCGGTCGTCCGTGAGCGCGGCCGACGACACCGCGACCGCTTTCGACGCGGCCACCGCAGTCCGGTCGCTCGGGGACGGCACGTTCACCGCGACGTTGCGTTCGGAATGGGCGATCGCGGTCCATCCGCACGGCGGGTTTTTGGTGGCCTTGCTGGCAAAAACCGCAGCCGCCGCGTTGCACGAGCGCGGGGACGCGACGGTCGAACCGCTCGCGGTGAGCACCGAATTCCTGCACGCGCCCGCGCTCGGCCCGGTGCTGCTGCGCACCGATGTGCGCAAGGTCGGCCGCCGCGTTTCGGTGGTCGCGGTCTCGCTCGAACAGCGCGGCCGGGCTTGCGTCGAGGCGCGGGTCACGGTCGGCCGGCTGCCGATGCGCCGTTCCGAATGGACGGACCTGCCGCAGATGCCCGCCGAACCGCCGTCGAGCGCGCTACAGCTCGGCAAGGACACCCCGGAAGGCCCGTTCCACCTGTCCGCCGCCTGCGACGTGCGACTCGATCCGGCGACCGCGGGATTCGTGTCCGGACGGACCGGAGACCCGCCGCGGCTGCGGATGTGGGCCCGTCCGCGCGCCGGCCAGCCCGACGTGTACTTCGCGCTCCTGGCGGGCGACCTCAACCCGCCGGTGGTGGCGAACCTCGGCAGGCACGGCTGGGCCCCGACCGTCCAGCTGACCTCGCTGCTGCGCACCCGCCCGGCCCCGGGCTGGCTGCGGATCCTCGTCGAAGCGCGGTCGGTGCACGAGCCGTGGTTCGACTCGGACGCCACCGTCGTGGACGCGCAAGGCCGGCTCGTCGCGCAGGTGCGGCAGCTGGCGCTCGCCCCGGCACCGGGCGGCTGAGCTGCGTTTGGCACGCTGGCGGCATGAGTGTGATCGCGGTGCTGGGTGCGGGAAAGATCGGCGAAGCCCTGCTGTCGGGCCTGCTCAACGGCGGCCACGAGCCAGGCGACCTGCTCTTCACCGAGCGGTACGAGGAGCGGGCGCGCGAGCTTGAGGCGCGCTACCCGGGCATGAAGGCGGCGACTGTCGCGGACGCCGCCCGGCAGGCGGACATCGTCGTGGTCGCGGTGAAGCCGCAGGACATCGAGCCGGTGCTGGACGAGCTGGCCCCGCTGCTCGGGACGGCGTCGCTGGTCGTCTCACTGTGCGCGGGACTGCCGACCGCGCTGTACGAACGCCGGCTCGCTTCGGGGGTGCCGGTGGTCCGCGTGATGCCGAACACCCCGATGCTGGTCGGCGAGGCGATGAGTGCGATCTCACCCGGCAAGCACGCGACGCCGGCGCACGTCGCGACGGTCAAGGAGCTGCTGTCGCACGTCGGCCAGGTCGTCGAGGTGCCGGAGCGGCAGCAGGACGCGGTGACGGCGCTGTCCGGATCGGGTCCGGCGTACTTCTTTTACCTGGTCGAGGCCATGATCGACGCGGGCATCCTGCTCGGCCTGCCGCGCGCGCTCGCCGGGCAGCTGATCATCCAGTCGGCGGTCGGCGCGGCGAAGATGCTCGCCGAGGGCCAGGATCACCCGGTGCTGCTGCGCGAGGCGGTGACGTCCCCGGCCGGGACGACCATCAACGCGATCCGCGAACTGGAGAAGCACGGCGTGCGCGCGGCACTGCTCGACGCGATCGAGGCCGCCCGCGACCGCTCCGAGGAGCTGGGCCGCGCCCACGAAAACTGATCACCCGCCTGGTCACCCGCCGCCCAGACCGCCCCAACGCCACATTGGGTGCATGCGACGCACCGAACGCCACATTGGGCGCATCCCGCGCACCCAACGCCACATTGGGGCGCTTCTGCCAGCCACGTGCGAGGGTTCTCGCCCTCGTCGCCGGGCCTGGCGCGCGCTGGTCGCGAGGTCGAGGTACGTGAGGGGAACCCCGAGGGAATCAGATTCCCTCAGGGTTCCCCTCACGTACCTTCGCGGGAACCGAGCCACGGACCTCGGCAGAGCGCACTTGGCTCGCTGCGGGGTGGGCGTGGGGTGCTTCGGCGCAGTGATCGCGGGGCGGCGCGGGCGAGTCCTCTGGTCCGTTCAGTGCCGATGCTGCTGCAGCGGGGCGAATGACGGAATCGGGCGAACCGGACACTGCTGGGCCGTCTGGGCTATCCGAAGCCCCAGGTGAGAGCCCATCCTGGTGACAGGCGTCGCACGAGTCCCACCTGTCCCGCTACCCTCGGAAGAGCACGTGCGTGTCGATACCACAGGTGGGGAAGCCTCGTGGCGCGACACGTGTCGAAGGACGCGGTAAACATGTCGCCGAACAAGAGGGAGGATTTGCCCGCGGTAGGGCAGGTCCAGTTTTTGACAGTCGCCGAAGTGGCCACGCTGATGCGGGTCTCGAAGATGACCGTGTACCGCCTGGTGCATTCGGGCGAACTTCCCGCGGTCAGAGTCGGGAAGTCCTTCCGGGTGCCGGAAAAAGCGGTGCACGAGTATCTGCAGGGTGCTTACTTCGACGTGGGCTGACGGGTCGCCGGGCATGCGTCAAACCATGCCCGCCGACCGGCCCGCGCCGGGACGCTAGTAGCCTGGTGAACCGCTCGTGCCTGTGCGCTCCACCCGTTGGACGCTGCGCCGGGCAGCGTGACCGACGACAAGAGGAGCGCCCATGGGTTCCGTGATCAAGAAGCGCCGCAAGCGCATGTCCAAGAAGAAGCACCGCAAGCTGCTGCGCCGCACGCGCGTGCAGCGGCGCAAGGCCGGCAAGTGAGCCGTCCGCGCGGTTGAGGTTTCGTGGCCCGTCCAGTCTCTGGACGGGCCACACTCATGTTCGGGCCCGAGTACGCCCGATCGAGTGAGGCGCGTATCGCAATCCGGACGTCCCTCGTAAAAACGAGGTAAGCCCTGGTCAGAAGGGTGCCTGCGGCCGGTAACATGGCGGGCGCATCAGCGCGATGCTTCCAGCGAGTGCAGGTTCGCGCACCCCGAGTGATCACTCCGTCTTGCACACTGCTGCCGATCAGGGAGTTCCATGGCCTCGAACATCGTGCTCGTCACCGGGGTCGCCGGCGACCTCGGCGGCAAGCTGCTCGCCCGGCTCGGAGCCCATCCGGATCTTGAACGGGTGATCGGCGTCGACACCGCGCCGCCCGCCAAGGACGTCCAGCAGCGGATGGGCCGCGCCGAGTTCGTGCGCGCCGACATCCGCAATCCGCTCATCGCGAAGGTGATCAGCAGCGCCGAGGTGGACACGGTCGTGCACACCTCGTGCACCGCGCATCCGGCCGGGCCGAGCCGCCGCGCGGCGGTCAAGGAAGTCAACGTCATCGGCACCATGCGGCTGCTCGCCGCGTGCCAGCGCGCGCCGAAGGTGCGCAAGCTCGTCGTGAAGTCCAGCGCCGCGGTGTACGGCGCGGGCGCGCGTTCGCAGGCGGTCTTCACCGAGGATTCGGAGCTGATCCCGCCGTCGTCCAGCGGTTACGCGAAGGACGCGGTGGAGATGGAGGGCTACGTGCGCGGCCTCGCGCGCCGCCGCCCGGACCTGACCATCACGCTCGCCCGGTTCGCGAACATCATCGGCCCCGAGGTCGACACCGTGCTGGCCCGGTACTTCTCGCTGCCGGTCGTGCCGACGGTCTTCGGGTACGACTCCCGGCTGCAGCTCCTGCACGGTTCAGACGCGCTGTCGGTGCTGGAAATGGCGACTCTGGAAGACCGGCCGGGCGTGTTCAACGTCGCCTCGGAAGGGGTACTCACGCTGTCGCAGGCGATCCGCCGGGCGGGCCGGGTCGGGCTGCCGATGCCGCGCGGCGTCGTCCCGTCGGTCGGGAAGCTGCTGCGCGGGGCCCGGCTGGTCGATTTCTCCGCCGACCAGGTGCGGCTGCTGAATTTCGGCCGCGCGGTCGACATCACGAAGCTCAAGAAGGAGTTCGGGTACACGCCCCGCTGGACCACCCGCGAGGCGTTCGACGATTACGTGGCCGGCCGCGGCCTGCGCCCGGTGCTCGACGGCGGCGCACTGGCCGGGCTGGCCGGGAAAGTGCTCGAGGCCGCCGCCACCGGGCAGGCGCGCCGATGAACCACGCGACGAGGGCCGGAAGTGAGGCGAATCCCGTGAATGGTGCTGAGGCACAGGTCATCCCGCTGCATGGACCCGGCCGGGAGAAACCGGCCGAGGCGCCGGAGCAGGCCGAGGAGCGCGTGGACGCGCCCGTCGTCGAGTTCCCGGCGCAGCCGTCCGGTCCGGTGCGCGAACCCGCGGCCGATCCGTTGTCGGAGTCGGTCCGGAGCGCGCTCACCTTCCTCCGCCACCGGCTCACCGGCGACTACGCGGTGGACGAGTTCGGGTTCGACGCCGAGCTCACCGAGACGCTCGTGCTGCCGCCGCTGCGCGCGCTGTACGAGAAGTGGTTCCGCGTCGACACGTTCGGCGTCGAGAACCTGCCGAAGGCGGGCGGCGCGCTGCTGGTGTCCAACCACTCCGGCACCTTGCCGCTCGACGCGCTGATGACCGCGGTCGCGGTGCACGACGAGACCGGCGGGCGGCATCTGCGCGGCCTCGGTGCGGACCTGGTGTTCAAGCTGCCGCTGGTGGGGTCGTTCGCGCGCAAGTCAGGGCAGACGCTCGCCTGCAACGCCGACGCCGAACGCCTGCTGACCAACGGCGAGCTCGTCGGCGTGTGGCCCGAAGGGTTCAAGGGCGTCGGGAAGCCGTTCTCCGCGCGGTACAAGCTGCAGCGCTTCGGCCGCGGCGGCTTCGTGTCCGCGGCGATGCGCGCGGGCGTGCCGATCATCCCGGTGTCGGTGGTCGGGGCCGAGGAGACGTACCCGAAGATCGGCGAGCTGAAGGTGCTGGCGCGGCTGTTCGGGCTGCCGTACTTCCCGGTCACGCCGTTCTTCCCGCTGCTGGGCCCGCTCGGCGCGGTGCCGCTGCCGACGAAGTGGACCATCGAGTTCGGCGAGCCGATCCGCACCGACGACTACGGACCGGACGCGGTCGACGATCCGATGCTGGTGTTCACGCTCACCGACCAGGTGCGGGAGTCGATCCAGCATTCGCTGTACCGCAGGCTTTCCCAGCGGCGCAGCGTTTTCCGCGGCTGAGTTTCAGCCGGGCAGGTGCCAGCCGCGGCGCACTGAGCGTTCGCAGCGCTGAGGTTCGTCGCCGACGCTGACGAACAGCGCGGTCAGCAAGGGCGCGCCGTGATCGAGTGTGGTGCGCGGCAAGGGACCGTTTGCGACCAGCGAGACCAGGCCGTGTGCGATGGCCCAGCTTTGCGTCGCGAGTTCGAGTGCGTCGAGGCCTTCGCGGTACCGGCCGGTGTCGCGGCCTCGGGCGGCGGCTTGCACCAGGTATTCGAGGGTGTCGTCAGCGGCTTGGGCGTCTTCCAGCTCGAAGTTGGCGTCGAACATCACGCGGTACAGGTCGGGGTGGTCGAGCGCGTTGCCGAGGTACGCGGAGATCAGCGCGGCGTGGTCGCGTACCGGATCGGCGGACTGGCGGACCTCGGCCATCCGGTGAGCTAGGCGGGTAAAACCCTCCTGGCGCAAGGCTTTCCAGAGGCCGTCCATGTTGTCGAAGTGCGTGTAGACGGCCATCGTCGACACCCCGGTCCCGGCCACGAGCGAGCGCAGGGTGATCGGTTCGCGGGTGCGGAGCATCTGCGCTGCCCGTTCGAGCAGCAAGGTGCGCACTGCCGGATCCTTCGCCCTCGCCATGGCGGCATTCTATAGCATTGCAATGCTATGTTTGAAGAACCGATGATCTTTCCCGGCTTCAGGAGGAAAACATGGCCGTCACCCTGGTCAACCCGGCTGCGCTGCCGCAGGTCGGCCTCTACCGCCAGGTGTCCGTCGCGACCGGCTCGCGGACCGTATACATCGCCGGGCAGGTGGCACGGACTGCCGACGGCGGGCACGTCGGGGACGGGGATCTGGCCGCGCAGGTCGAGCAGGCTTACCTGAACGTGGCCGCGGCGCTGGTCGAGGTGGGTGCCACCTTTGCCGACGTGGCGCGGCTGACGGTGTATTTCGTCGAGTGGTCGCCGGAGAAGATGGGCGAGTTCGTCGAGGGCGTGCAGCGCGCGGAGAAGAAGCTGGGCGTCGCCATCCAGGCCCCGTTGACGGGGATCGGTGTGGCGTTCCTGGCGGAGCCGGACCTCCTGGTGGAGGTCGAAGCAACCGCGGTCCTGGACTGAAGCCTCAGCGGCGGCGGTACGCCATCCCCGCGGCGACCGCCCCCGCGACCGCACCCGCGCCGATCACCGACGGGACGCCGATCCGGGCGGCCTTGCGGCCGGTGCGGAAGTCGCGGATCTCCCAGCCGCGGGCGCGGGCGACGTCGCGCAGGCCGCTGTCCGGGTTCACCGCGACCGCGGTTCCGACGACCGACAGCATCGGCACGTCGTTCTGCGAATCCGAATAAGCCGTGCAGCGCTTGAGGTTCAGGCCTTCCCGCGACGCGAGCGCGCGGACCGCGTGGGCTTTCGCGCGGCCGTGCAGCATGTCGCCGACCAAGCGTCCGGTGTAGACGCCGTCCTTGGTTTCCGCGACCGTGCCGAGCGCGCCGGTCAGGCCGAGGCGGCGGGAGATGATCGCGGCGAGTTCGATCGGCGTCGCCGTGACGAGCCACACGCGCTGGCCCGCGTCGAGGTGCATCTGCGCGAGCGCGCGGGTGCCGGACCAGATCTTGTCCGCCATCAGCTCGTCGTAGATTTCCTCGCTCATCGTGGTGAGCTCCTCGACCGTGCGACCGGCCACAAAGGACAGCGCGCGCTCGCGGTGGGTCTTGATGTCGGCCTTGTTCTCGCGGCCGCCGATGCGGAACTTGACCTGGTCCCACACGAAACCGGCGAGGTCGGCGGAGGTGAAGAACTTGCGCGCGGCGAGGCCGCGGGCGAAGTAGAAGATCGACGCGCCCATCATCATCGTGTTGTCCACGTCGAAGAAGGCGCCCGCGGTGAGGTCCGGTGGCGCGGGCGGAACCGACGTCGCCAGCTGCGCCGAAGACGAGGCCGCCTCGGCCGACGCCTCGCCGGCGAGCGTGGCGAGCCGCTCGAGTTCCTGACTCTTATCCTTGCCACGCCAAGCTGACACGCACACCGCCTCCAGGTTCGGGCACGTCCCGGCGGACGACGCCGACCGGGTCCTGCAGGACAGGGTAGCGACCGCTCGACTCACCCGTTGGAGATGTGGCCCGTGCCTCCGATAGGGGTTGCCCACCCGCCCCGATCACCGCGCTCGAGAGTGATCTACGTCGCGGACAGTCAGCCGATGACGATCGGCGGCAGGCCGGGCAGCAGCGGCGGGATCGAGACGACCGGCGGGGGAGCGGGCCGGGTCGGGATCCGCGGCGGCGTCGGGGCGGTGATCGGCGGGGACACGCTCGGCGGGGTCGCCGTGCGCGGGACGTCCGTCGAGGTCGGCGTCGGAGTCGGCTGGTTCGGGCTGCTCAGCGTCGGCGAGGACACCGAGCGCACCGGCAGCGGGGAGTCCGTCGGCGGCACGCTCGACCCGGCAGCGGGCGGCGGGCTGCTCGGAGTGGAGCCGCCGGGCGAAAGCGGTTGCTGGGTGCACGCGCCGCGCGCCGGGAGGAGGCCCAGTTCGTCGGTGGTGCCGGTGGTGATCTGGTAGCAGCTCAGCCGCGAGCCCAGCGCGGACGTCCGCTGCCGCACCCGGTCGAGCAGGAGGCGCGCTTGCTCGAACTCCGAGAGGGCGGACTCCGGGACGTCGGCCTGTTCCGATTCCAGTTGCCGAGACTGGCTCTGCGCCCACGATTCCAGCGACGCCAGCCGCGTGCGGTTGCCGTTCGTGGTCGCCAGCTCGGTGAGTTCGGCCACGCCCGCGCGGACATCGCTGCCGAAATCGTGCAAGGCGGTCTGGAACGCAGCCGGGCTGGCGTCGCTCATCCGGCTCAGTTCGGTGACGCGGTTCGCGGCGAACTTCAGATGTTTCTCGGCCTTGGCTTCGTCGCCGAAGGTCAGGCCGAGCGAGGTGACTTCGCCGGCTCGCTTCACGCTGTACAGCGCGTCCCCGGGCAAGGCGTCTCGCGAAAGCAGCAGCGTGAGCCCGCCCAAGCCCAGAATGAGCGCGATGCCCGCGGCGGCGAGGTCGGCCATTCGCGGCCGCCAGCGTCGGCGGGGAAGCGGTTCGCCGATGCGGCCTTCGATCTCGGCGCGGATGCGGGCCCGGGTGGCTGGGTCGGGGTCGCCCGCTTGGCCCAGTTCGCGCAGGGCACCGACGAGAGCCAGCTCTTCGGCGAACTCGTCCGGCCGCTGTCCGGGGGAAGCATTGATCGCGTCGTCGAACCGTTCGCTCTCGGTCCGACCACGCGAAAACCACCCGGGCACGCCCACGGTGCTGCTCCGTCTCCACCCAACGCCCGGCCCTGACCGCCGGTCTGCGTGAGAAACGATTAAGAAGCCGAAAAAGTTACGGCTGATCGTTGAACGATCAACGCAGGCCGGTGGGCAGCAGCTGCGCGAGCCGCCGGACCGCGCGGTGCTGCAGCGCCTTCACCGCGCCCTCGTTGCGGTCCATGATCTGGGCGGTCTCGGCGACCGAGAGCCCCTGCAGGAACCGCAGCACGATGCATTCGCGCTGGTCGTCGCCGAGTTCGGCGACACATCGCAGCAGCTCGGTCCGGGTCGCGCCCGCGATCGCCTGCTGTTCGGGCCCGGCCTGCGCGACCGGGCCGACCGGTCCGCCGGGCACGCCGCCCGGTTCGGCGACCTCGTCGGTGACGACCTCGAGCCGGAACCGGCTGGACTTCACGTGGTCGAGGATCAGGTTGCGGGCGATGGTGACGAACCACGCGCCGACGTCGCGGCCCTGGTAGCTCACCGACGTGATCCGGCGCAGCGCGCGCAGGAAGGTCTCGCTGGTGACGTCCTCTGCAAGGTCGCGGTCGCCGAGGCGGAAGAGCGCGTAGCGGTAGACGACGTCGACGTATCGGTCGTAGAGCTGGCCGAACGCGGAGGAGTCGCCCGCCTGCGCGGCCCGCACCAGCTCCCACGCCTCGGCCTTGGCGACCTCGGCGGGATCCGGTTCGGCGTCCGCCTTGGGCAGCGGCACGGCGGCCGCGGCCGAGCCGAACACGCGGTCGGCGAACATCGCGACCGGCCCGCGGTGTGCGGTGGCGTACAGGGTGATCGGACGGGTCATCGAGCGGCACCTCCGGCTGTCCCTGGTGCTGCCGGGCAAGTGCCCGAGGGCGCGAAGGCGTGCCGCGGCGCGTGTCCCACTTCCTCGTGGACCGGCGGCTTCGGCACGACGACTCCCTTGGTCGGGTCACCCGGTAGTGATCAACGCCACCCGGCGACGCAGTGCAGCATACGTGTTGTTACCGCGAAGTAGGTAGTGTCCCGGTCAGGCAGAGGTGCGACGATCGCGCGGCATCCCCATTACGGGTGACAAGATGACGAATCCGCAACGGAACGAGAGGGGTGGGGGTGGACCGGATCAGCACCGCCCACGGCGTCGCCGGCCTGCTCGCCGATGCGGCCAGCCGCTGGCCGGAGCGCACGGCGATCACCGAGACGGGCACGGGCAGCACGCTGACCTGGCGACAGCTCGACGAAGCCGCGCACGCGCAGGCACGCAGCCTGGTGTCCTCTGGCGTCGCGCCGGGCGACCCGGTGGTGCTGCGGCTCCCGACGTCGGCTGACTTCGCGGTCGCCCTGTTCGCGGTGCTGCGCGCGGGCGGAATCGCCGTGCCGTTGTCGCCGCAAGCCCCCGCACCCGAACTGGAGCGGCTGCTGGAGCACTGCGGCGCGAAACGCGTGGTGCAGCGCGACGACGCCGAACTGCCCGAGGGCATCGCCGGTCTGCCGCCACGCAGCGACGAGCCGGGCGAACCGGTCGACCTCAGTCGTTCCGGCGAGGACATCGCGGTCATTTCGTACACCTCCGGCACGACCGGTCCGCCGCGCGGAGTGCTGCTGTCGCACCGGGCGTTGCTCGCGAACCTCGATCAACTGTCCCAAGTGGACGGTGTGACCGAGCACGACGACCGCGTGCTGGTGTCGATCCCGCTCTTCCACGTCTACGGCCTTGGCCCGGGGCTGCTCATGGCGACCGCGGTCGGCGCGACGCTGGTGCTGTCCGAACGCTTCGAAGCCCGCCGGACGCTCGAAGACTGCGCCGAACATCGCGTCACCGCGATCACCGGTGTGCCCGCGATGTACAACGAATTCGCCTCGCTCGAAACCGAGGAGCTGAGCCGCGGGCTGGCGACGGTAAAACGGCTGACGTCCGGTGCCGCGCCGCTGCATCCGAAGGTGCTCGCGGCGATCCGCGAGGCCACCGGGCTCGACGTGTACGAGGGCTACGGGCTTACCGAATGCGCGCCGGTGGTGACGTCCACGCTGGTCACCGGCTATCCGAAGCCAGGATCGGTCGGGCGGCCGCTGCCTGGGATCGAACTGCGGCTGGTGGAGTCCGACGGGTCCGCAGACGACCTGCCGCTCGACCCCGAAGAACCAGACGACATCTTCGAGGCGGGCGGCAGCACCGGGCTGGTGTCGGTGCGCGGGGCGAACCTGTTCTCCGGGTACTGGCCGGACGGCGCGCACGGCCCGGACGCCGAGGGCTGGTTCCGGACCGGCGACGTCGGCTATCTCGATTCCGACGGCGACCTGCACCTGGTCGACCGGGCGAACGACTTGATCATCGTCAACGGCTTCAACGTCTTCCCGCACGAGGTCGAGGAAGTGATCTCGCGACTGCCTGGAGTGGCTGAGGCCGCCGTCGTCGGCGTGGTGGACGAGCGCAGCGGCGAAGCGGTGAAGGCGGTCGTGGTGCCTGCCGAAGGCGCGTCGTTGTCGGAGCAGCAGGTGGTGGACCAGTGCACCGCGCATCTGGCTGGGTACAAGGTGCCGCACACCGTCGAATTCGCCGAGACGCTGCCGCATTCGGCGACAGGGAAGCTGCGGCGGCTGAAGCTGCGCTGACGTTTAGGCTGGCTCCGTGCACAAAGTGACCGTGATGAGCCGCGAAGGGTGCCACCTGTGTGAGGTGGCCGAGTCGGACGTCGCGCGGATCTGCGGTGAGCTGGGCGTGCCGTGGGAGACCGCGGACGTCGACAGCGACCCGGAATGGCAGGCCGAATACGGCGACCAGGTCCCGGTGATCCTGATCGACGGGATCGAGCACGGGTACTGGCGCGTCGAGGAAGAACGGCTGCGCGCGGCGCTGCGGTAAGCAACCCGTAAGCGCTTTCAACGGGCCCGCAGGGGCCGGACCCGCCGAAGATGGTGGGGTGAGTGCGTTGAAAGAAGCTCCGCCGGCCGTCCGGCCGCGCCTGTCGCTGGGCATCGCGACGTTCATCGGCCTGGTCTCGCTGGCCGTCGCGCTGGGCGTCGGACATCTGGTCGCCGGATTCGTCGGGTACAACGCGTCGCCGTTCGTCGCGGTCGCGGACTTCGTGATCGCGCACAGCCCGCACGCCGTCGTGGTGTGGGCGGAGCAGACGATCGGGACCGCGGACAAGACCGTGCTGAAGATCGGCCTGGCCGTGGTCCTGCTGGGTTTCGCGGTGCTTGCCGGACAGCTTTCGCGCAGCCGTCCGTTGCCGGGTCAACTGCTGGTGGTCGTGGTCGGCGCGTTCGGGATCTTCGCGGTGTTCGAGCGCACGGACGTCGGACAGCTCGCGTTGCTGGCTCCGGTACTGGCGCTGGGCGCTTCGCTGCTGGTGTTCGGCTGGCTGCACAAACGCGCGCTACCGCCGGAAACCGAACTGCGACAAGGACTTAGCCGTCGGCAGGTGTTGCAGCGCGGCGCGGGAATCGCGGCCGGTGCGGGGGTCGCGGCGATCGTCGGCGAGGTCGTGTCGACCACCGGCAGCGCGGCTGGCTCGCGCGCTTCGGTCGGGCCGCTGGTCGCTGCCCGGAAGGCTCCGCCGCTGCCGCCGGACGCGGATTTCCACAAGCTCGGGTCGCCGCCGTTCATCACGCCGAACGGGAGCTTCTACCGGATCGACACCGCGTTCGTCGTGCCGCAGGTGCGGGCCGAGGACTGGGCTTTGAAGATCCACGGCATGGTCGACCGCGAGGTGAGCTTCTCCTACGCGGACATCCGGAACCGCCCGCTGGTGGAACGGACCGTGACGCTCACCTGCGTCTCCAACGAGGTCGGCGGCGAACTGATCTCCACCGCGAACTTCATCGGCGTGGACCTGGTCGACCTGCTGAACGCGGCGGGCGTGCGGCCGGGCGCGCAGCAGATGTACGCGACCAGTGTCGACGGATTCACCTGCGGCACCCCCGCCAACGTCGCGCTGGACCCGGCGCGCGGCGCGATGCTCGCGATCGGCATGAACGGCGAGGCGCTGCCGGTCGAGCACGGGTTCCCGGCGCGGATCGTGATCCCCGGCCTGTACGGCTACGTCTCGGCGACCAAGTGGGTCACCGACCTGGAGTTCACGACCTGGGACGCGCGGCAGGCGTACTGGCTGCAGCGCGGCTGGGCGGAGCAGGCCCCGATCAAGACCGAATCGCGGATCGACGCACCGGCCGACGGGACGTCGGTGCGCGCGGGCAAGGTCCGGGTGGCGGGGACGGCGTGGGCGCAGCACGTCGGGATTGCGAAGGTCGAGGTGCGGGTGGACCAGGGCGCGTGGATCCCGGCGACGCTCTCGGCCGAGGTCAACAAGGACACGTGGCGGATGTGGTGGGCCGAGGCGCCGGTGCCGCCGGGCAGCCACACGGTGACGGTGCGGGCCACGGATCAGTCCGGCTACACGCAGACGGACCGGCCCGCGGACCCGGTTCCGGACGGTGCGACGGGCTGGCACACGGTGCCGTTCACCGCGGCCTGAGCTACCCCGGGGCTTCGCCGCCCGGCCCCCCGCCGCGCGTGCGGGGTTCGCTGTTCGTGAGGGGAACCCTGACGGACTCAGAGTTCCTCAGGGTTCCCCTGACGGACAGCGAGGAAGGCCGCGCGACGGACGTGGGCGCCCGGTGCTGACCTGGAGTCCCGGCAGGCGTGGTTGTGCTTCTGGTCATGCGGATGACCAGTGACTTTGTGCATGCGTTCACAAGTGGACTACCGTAGGAACCCGTCCCCGCGAGGACCGGCATCGAACCGGACGGAAGCCGTGGGGTCAAGAGTTGGTTTTCCACTGCCGGACAGGCAGGTGGGGGACAGCGCGGGCACGAAGCCGGATTGAGGAGAAGTCAGCGTGGTGACACAGCGGGGTGGGCGCAGCGGTGCCGAACCGCCGGCCACGCCTCCTCGCGACGAATCCGACGCCGCCGAAGCCGCCCCGCCGACCGCGCGCCGGACCGGTGGACGGCATGCCGCGGGAAGTCGCCGTCGCGCCACGGTGAGCGAGAACGGCTTGGCGCGCAACGGGAATTCGGCGGAAGCCAGTCACGAGAACGGCCAGGCCGGGCACGACCAGGTCGCTGGTGGCGGCGAGCACGCCGCGGGCAACGGCCGCGCCTCCGGAAACGGCCGCGCGAGCCGGGCGACCACCCGGGCCGCCGCGTCCGCAGCAGCGAGCACAGCGTCCGGCAACGGCCGCGCCAGCCGGGCGACCGCCCGAGCCGCTGCCGAAGCCCAGGCCGAAACCCCAGCGGAGAGCGACGCCAAGCCCCGCACCCGCCGCGCCGCCCGGACCTCCCGTCCCGCGCCGGACGCCGACAACGCCCCGACCGCCGAGATGCCCGCCGTCTCTGACGCGGAAGACACCGCGGTCCGCGCGAAGCAGATTCCGGAGGCCGCCGTCGCCCGGCTGGCTGTCTACCTGCGGATTCTCTCCGGCTTGGCCGAGCAGGGCACCACCGCTGTCTCCAGCGAGGAACTCTCCGCCGCGGCGGGCGTGAACTCCGCCAAACTCCGCAAAGACCTCTCCTACCTGGGCTCTTACGGCACCCGCGGCGTCGGCTACGAGGTGCAGGTGCTGGTCAGCCAGATCGAGCGGATCCTCGGCCTCACCCGGCAGCACCGCGTCGCCGTGGTCGGGATCGGCAACCTCGGCCACGCGCTCGCGAACTACGGCGGCTTCCCCGGCCGCGGGTTCCCGGTCGAGGCGCTCTTCGACCTCGACCCCGATCTGATCGGCGTCCCCGTAGGGGGTCTCCCAGTCTCGCACATGGACGACATTCCGCGCGTGTGCTCCGAACGGGAGATTTCCGTGGGGATCATCGCCACACCTCCTACCGCCGCGCAGTCGGTGTGCGACAGGCTGGTGGCGGGCGGCGTCCAGTGCATCCTCAACTTCGCGCCGGTAGTGCTCCAGGTGCCGGCACACGTCGAGGTCCGCAAGGTCGACCTGGCTGTCGAACTGCAGATCCTCTCGTTCCACGTGGCCCGGCGCGCCGACAGCGCGGCGAGCGCGGGGTCCGCCGGGGAAAACCAGGGGAATGCCGGGTTACCCGGAACCGGCGGGGCCGCCGACAATGGCAGCGGCGGACGAAACGGCGCCGGTACGGACGGCGGTCTCGGAATGGTGGTGCGCTGAAATGAGCGTGTTGGCGGTCGGGCTCTCCCATCGCAGTGCGGATCTCGGCACGCTCGAGCGTGCGGCGATCTCCGCGGACGAGCTGACCAAGGTCCTGCACGACCTGCAGCAGGCGGAGCACGTCAGCGAGGTCATGCTCGTCTCGACGTGCAACCGCATCGAGGTCTACGCCGTGGTGGAGACGTTCCACGGCGGCGTCAACGACGTCTCGGACGTGCTCTCCCGCAAAGCCGGGATGGAGCCGGCCGAGCTGTACGACAGCCTGTACGTGCACTACGCGGGCGCGGCCGTCGAGCACCTGTTCTCCGTCGCCTCGGGCCTCGACTCGATGGTGGTCGGCGAGACGCAGATCCTCGGCCAGGTCCGCTCCTCGTACGCGACCGCGCGCGACGCCGGCACCGTCGGCCGCACGCTGCACGAGCTGATCCAGACCACGCTGCGCGTCGGCAAGCGCGTGCACTCCGAGACCGGGCTCGACCAGCTGGGCGCGTCCGTCGTGTCCGAGGCGCTGGCCGCCGCGGGCGACATCGCGGGCAAGCACGCGCTGATCGTCGGGGCCGGTTCGATGGGCGCGCTCGCCGCGTCGCAGCTGCGCAAGGCCGGGATCGCCGAGATCACCGTGGCCAACCGCACCGAAGCCAACGCCGCCCGGCTGGCCGAGAAGGTCGTCGCGGAGGGGATTCCGGCCCGTTCGGTGCCGCTGTCCTCGCTCGCCGGGGCGGTCGAGCAGGCCGATCTCGTCGTGGCGTGCACCGGGGCGCAGGACGCGGTGTTCCTCGCCGGGCACGTGCCCGCGCGCGGGGGACGTCCGCTGGTCGTGTGCGACCTCGGGCTGCCCAAGGACGTCGACGTCGCGGTCGCGGACCTCGCCGACGTCACCGTGGTCGACCTGGAGACGATCCAGCGCCGCATGCGCGACGCGGGGGCCCCGACCACCGAGCGGCAGACCGCCAAAGCCAACGGCATCGTGCTCGACGAGGTGCGCGAGTACCTCGCCGGACAGCGCAGTGCCGAAGTGACGCCCACGGTCACCGCGCTGCGCAGGCGCGCGGCCGAGGTGGTGGACGCGGAGTTGCTCCGCCTGGACAACCGGCTGCCGGAACTCGACAGCCAGGTTCGCGAAGAGGTCGGCCGCACGGTTCGCCGCGTGGTCGACAAACTGCTGCACGCGCCGACGGTGCGGGTCAAGCAGCTGGCCGCCGAGACGGCCGACACCGACTACGCCAACGCGTTGCGGGAACTGTTCTGCCTCGACCCGCAGGCTCCTGCGGCCGTGGCGAGCCCGACAGCGCCGGAAACCGAGAAGAAGCGGTAAGTGACCAGAGTCATTCGCATCGGCACGCGGGGCAGCAAGCTCGCCCTCGCGCAGACCGGCATCGTCGCCGACACCATCCGCGCCACCGGGGCGGAGGTGGAGATCGTCACCGTCACCACGCCCGGCGACCTCTCCAGCGCCCCGATCTCGCAGATCGGGGTCGGCGTGTTCACCTCCGCACTGCGGGAAGCGTTGCTGCGCAACGAGATCGACGTCGCCGTGCACTCGTACAAGGACCTGCCCACCGCGCCGGAGGCCGGCCTCGTGCTGGCCGCGGTGCCGCCCCGCGAGGACCCGCGCGACGCGCTGATCGCGCGCGACGGCCTCACCCTCGGCGAGCTTCCGCCGGGCGCGAAGGTCGGCACCGGGGCCGCGCGGCGCATGGCTCAGCTGCGCGCGCTGGGTCTCGGTTTGGAAATCGTGCCGATTCGAGGCAATATCGATACCCGCATGCGCAAGGTCACCGACGGCGAGCTGGATGCCGTGGTGCTCGCGCGTGCCGGACTGGCCAGGGTCGGCCGGGTGGACGAGATCACCGAAACCCTCGACCCGATCCAGATGCTGCCCGCCCCCGCACAGGGGGCGCTGGCGCTGGAGTGCCGGGCCGCCGACGTGGACGTCGAGCACCTGCTCGCGTCCGCGGCGGACGACGAGAGCACGCGGGTCGCGGTGACGGCCGAACGGGCTCTGCTCGCCGCGCTCGAAGCCGGGTGCAGCGCGCCGGTGGGCGCGCTCGCCGAGATCGTCGAGGACCTCGACGACGAGGGCGCGGTGGTGGAACGCATCTCGCTGCGCGGCACCGCTGCCGTCGAAGGCGAGAACGGCGGCGTCGACATGGTGCGGGCTTCCGCGATCGCCGGGATCGGCGACGCGGAGAAGCTCGGCCGGGAACTGGCCGCCGAACTGCTTGACCTGGGAGCCGGGGCGCTGCTCGGCCCCGCCCTGTGACGCCAGCCGTCACCGACCCGCACGACCTGCCCGACAGCCGCGGCCGGAGCACCGGCCGCCCAAGAGGAGAAGAACACCAACGATGACCCCTGCTCGCAAGACCGCCGGGCGCGTCGCCTTCGTGGGCTCGGGCCCCGGGGACGCCGGGCTGCTCACCGTCCGCGCCCAGGAACTCCTGGCCAAGGCCGAGGTCGTGGTGACCGACCCGGACGTGCCCGCCAGCGTGCTCGCCTCCGCCGCCCCCGGCGCCGAGGTCCGGCCCGCCGTCGGCGAACCGTCCGACGTCGCGAAGGACCTGACCGCCGAGGCCAAGGCGGGCCGGCTCGCGCTGCGGCTGGTCTCCGGCGACCCGCTGACCAGCCCGGCCGTCGTGGCCGAGGTCCAGGCCGTCGCCCGCACCTCCGCCGTGTTCGACGTCATCCCGGGCGTCGCGCCGGGCACCGCGGTGCCGGCGTACGCGGGCGTCGCGCTCGGCGGCACCTACACCGAGGCGGACGTCCGCGGCGAGGTCGACTGGGGCGCGCTGGCCGCGGTTCCCGGCCCGATCGTGCTGCACGCCACCTCGGCGCACCTCGCCGAGGCGGCCAGCCAGCTCACCGAGAAGGGGCTGCCCGCCACCACGCCGGTCGCGGTCACCGCGAACGGCACCATCAACACCCAGCGCACGCTGGACACCACCCTCGCCTCGGTCGCGAACGACGCGGGCGAGCTGGTCGGCCCGCTGGTCGTGACCGTCGGGCAGGCCGCCGGGCAGCGTTCGAAGCTGTCCTGGTGGGAGTCGCGGGCGCTGTACGGCTGGAAGGTCCTGGTGCCGCGCACCAAGGAGCAGGCGGGCGAGATGGCCGAGCGGCTTCGCGGCCACGGCGCCACTTCGCACGAGGTGCCGACCATTTCGGTCGAGCCGCCCCGCAGCCCGGCGCAGATGGAGCGTTCGGTCAAGGGCCTGGTCGACGGCCGCTACCAGTGGATCGTCTTCACCTCCACCAACGCGGTGCGTGCGGTGTGGGAGAAGTTCGAGGAGTTCGGGCTCGACGCGCGGGCGTTCTCCGGCGTGAAGATCGCCTGCGTCGGCGAATCGACCGCGGCGAAGGTGCGCTCGTTCGGCATCATCCCGGAGCTGGTCCCGACGGGCGAGCAGTCGTCCGAGGGCCTGCTGGCCGAGTTCCCGCCGTACGACGACGTGCTGGACCCGGTGAACCGCGTCCTGCTGCCGCGTGCGGACATCGCCACCGAGATCCTGTCGGCCGGTCTGGTCGAACGCGGCTGGGAAGTGGACGACGTCACGGCCTACCGGACCGTCCGGGCCGCGCCGCCGCCAGCCGAGACCCGCGAGATGATCAAGACCGGCGGGTTCGACGCGGTCTGCTTCACCTCGTCGTCGACCGTGCGGAACCTGGTGGGGATCGCCGGGAAGCCGCACACGCGCACGTTGGTCGCGTGCATTGGGCCGAAGACCGCTGAGACCGCGGTGGAATTCGGTCTGCGGGTGGATGTGCAGCCGGAGAAGGCTGATGTGCCGCATTTGGTGGACGCTCTCGCCGAGCACGCCGCGCGGCTTCGCGCGGAGGGGGCACTGCCTCCGCCGCGCAAGGCCAAGCGCACCCGGCGCAGCTGAGGTTTTGTCCGTGAAGGGCTCCCTTGAGAAATCGAGGGAGCCCTTCACGCTTTCCGGGGTGGGCACCGGCGAGTGTGTGTATGGTGTGTGTATGGCGAGGATGAACGTCTACGTGCCGGATGAGCTGGCCGAACGCGCGAAGAAGGCTGATCTCAACGTCAGCGCGCTCGTGCAGTCGGCCCTGTCCGACGCACTGCAGAGGCAGGCCACGGATGCCTGGCTCGACGCGCTTCCCGTGCCGAGCCGGGAAGTGCCGCACGTCGTCGCCATGGCCGCGCTCGACTCCGCCCGCGACGAGTTCGGTGATCGCGCGGATGCCTGAAGCGCCAGGAGAAATCGCGGTTCTCGACGCGTCGGCGCTGGTGGATGTGCTCGCGGGGACCTGTCGTAGCGAGCAGGTGAAAACGCGGATGCGCGGCACGGTGCTGCACGCTCCGGCGCATCTGGACGCTGAAGTCCTCTCCGCGCTGGGGCGGTTGTGCCGTGCCGGAGTGCTGACGGCTTCGACAGTGGACGACGCGCTCCAGGCGTTGGCCAGCCTGCCGCTCACCCGGCACCCGGTCGTCGAATTGGCGAAAGGAGCTTGGGGGCGGCGCGGAGATCTGCGGCTTGTCGATGCGCTGTATGTCGAATTGGCCGCGAGCCTGGGTGCCAAGGTGCTCACGACGGACCGTCGGCTGGCGCGGGCGAGCGCCCTCGCCGAAGAGATTGTCTGAGCGCGGGAGTACCTTGGATGTGTGTTCCCTGAGCAGCGACCCCGCAGGCTTCGTACTACTCCGGCAATGCGCAGGATGGTCAGTGAGACCACGTTGCGGCCACGGCAATTGATCCTGCCGATGTTCGTCGGCGAAGGGCTCGACGCGCCGCGGCCGATCGCCAGCATGCCGGGCGTCGTTCAGCACACTCGCGACACTCTTCGCAAGGCCGCTGTCGAGGCGGTCAACGCCGGAGTCGGCGGGATCATGCTCTTCGGCATTCCGGAGAAGCGGGATCCGGAGGGGTCCGGCGCGGTTGACGAGAAGGGCATCCTCAACGTCGCGTTGCGGGATCTGCGCAGCGAGCTCGGTGACTCCACCGTGCTGATGGCGGACACCTGCTTGGACGAGTTCACCGATCACGGCCACTGCGGCGTCCTCGACGCGGACGGCGTGGTCGACAACGACGCCACCCTCCGGCTGTACGCCGAAATGGGCGTCGCGCAGGCGGAAGCCGGGGCGCACGTGCTCGGGCCGAGCGGGATGATGGACGGGCAGGTCGGCGTGATCCGCCGGGCGCTCGACGAGGTCGGGCACAGCGAGACCGCGATCCTCGCCTATTCGGTCAAGTACGCCAGCGCGTTCTACGGTCCCTTCCGCGAGGCCGTCGACTCGCAGCTCAAGGGCGACCGCAAGACCTACCAGCAGGACCTCGGCAACGCGCGCGAGGCGATGCGGGAGCTCGAACTCGACCTCGCCGAGGGCGCGGACATGGTCATGGTCAAGCCTGCACTGTCCTATTTGGACATCATCAAGGCGGCGGCCGACATTTCGCCGGTTCCCGTCGCGGCGTACAACATCTCCGGCGAGTACGCGATGGTCGAGGCGGCCGCGGCGAACGGCTGGATCGAGCGCGAGCGCACCGTCCTCGAGGTGCTCACCTCCATCCGCCGCGCGGGCGCGGACGTCATCCTGACCTACTGGGCGGCCGAGGCCGCGGCCTGGCTGGACTGAGCCCGGGTAGGGTCTTTCGGGTGGCCGAGAAGGACGAGAACACCCCGAAGCCAGCCAGCGTGACCTCGGACGATCTTTCCGGGCTCACCGACGACGAGCGCCGCAAGCGCGGGCGCGCGCCGGATCCGGTGCTGCCGGGGCAGAACGCGCCGAAGGCCCAGCCGCCGACGCCGGTGCACGCCGCGTTCGTGCTCGCGATCCTGGCCGCGCTCGTCGTCGTGGCCGGGCAGGTCCTCACGGTCCTGCTCAAGCAGCAGCTGGTCGACCGGGCGGTCGAGCAGGTGCAGAAGTCCGGCCAGAAGGTCGACGTCGCGCAGGTGCAGGCCAACGCCAACACTCTCGTGTGGGCCATGCTGATCGGCGCGCTGTGCTTCGGCGCGCTGCTCGTCTTGTTCGCCTGGAAGGCCCGCGAGGGCACGCGGTCGGCGCGCAGCATCGTGACGCTGCTGGCGGTGCTCGGCATCGTGTTCGAGCTCGGGGTGATCCGCAGCATCTTCTCGGTCGTCGCGTCGCTGGCGCTGATCGTCATGCTGATCCTGCTGTACCTGCCGAAGGTCGCGGACTACTTCCCGAAGGTCGGCAAGAACCTGTAATGGCGGCGAGGACGCTGTACTCCGAGCCCGGCGTCGGCTGGTCGGCCCTGATCTGGGGGCCGCTGTTCGCGCTGCTGGGCGCGCTCGCCGAACTGGCCACCGGCGGGCCGACGCACGTCGTCGGCTGGGTGCTGATCGGTGTCGCGCTGGTCGCGCTGACGCTGCCGTGGGTGTACGCGCGGCGGCGGTTCCTTTCGCTGGAGGTCACCACCGAGGCGCTGCGGCAAGGGCGCGAGACGCTGGCCGCCGAGAAGATCGCCTCGGTGAGCGACGTCGGGGCGCCGGTCGGGACGCGCGTTCTCGGCGGTGGCTGGTCGGTGCCGCGGAAGTACGACGAGTTGCCGGTGGAGCTGGACGACGGCACGGTGGTGCTCGCCTGGGCCCGCGACGTCGAAGCGCTGAAGGCCGCGCTCGCCGAGCTGGCCGCGAAGAACCACCCGAATGCCGAGGAGCGGGCCGATGACTCCCGGAACTGAACCCCCACGAGGGACGCGGAACGACGGCGAACCTGAAAGGCTGGACCCCGTGATCGATCTGCCCCAGCCGACCGGAGCCGGGCTTTGGCCGCCGGAGGAAACACAGCCGCGGACGAAGCTGAACCAGCCGTGGCGCGCGTTCGTCGCGCTCGGCGAGGTCGTGGTGGCCGGATTGGTGCTGTGGGCGGCGTTCGCGCTGTGGCACGCAGGCGTCGTCACGGTCGTCACCACCGCGGGCGACGGCACTCGATTGGTCTCTGAGCGGTACTTCGGCGGACATATCGCCGGGGCACTCGGGCTCGGCACGCTGTCGGCGGTATTGATCGTGGACGCGGTCCGGCAATTGTTGCTCGCGGTGCGTGCGCGGCACAAAAAGAAGAAGGACTGACTTACACAGCTGTCCCACAGGGAACCAACAGCTCACTGCTAAGCAGGCCCCGCAGTCTTGCGGCCATGACGCGGCTGCGCACACGAACCTGGGTGATCAACGGAGTCCTTGTCGTGCTGCTCGGCGGCGCGGCTTTCGGGATTTACCAGGCCTTTTCGCCGGCGAGTTCGACAGCGCAGGCACAAACCCGCACGACGCCGGTACGGCGCGCGAACGTTTCCCAGACCGTTTCGGCGGCGGGCACGATCGCGAGCACGTACACCGGTGCCGCGAACTTCACGACCTCCGGCAAGGTCACGAGCATCGACGTGAAGGTCGGCGACGTCGTGAGCGCCGGGCAGAAGCTCGCCACGATCGACTCTTCCCAGGCCAGCAAGCAACTTCAGGTCGCCAAGGCCAATCTCGCGGTCGCCGAGGACAACCTCACCACGGCCGAGGACAATCCGCCGGCGAACCAGACCGCAACCCAGGCGCAGAGCAGCACCGCGTCGCTTCAGGCCAAAGTGGATCAAGCGCAGCTGGATGTCGACAACGCGGAAACGGCGGTCTCCGCGACGACGTTGACCGCGCCGGGCGCTGGGACAATCACCGCGATCAACGGGACAGTCGGGCAGCAAACGGGCAGCGGGTCCAATTCCAGCAACAGTTCCGTGAGTGCGTCTTCGTCGAATTCCGGCTCTGGCGGGCAATCCGGGCAGCAGTCGTCCGCAAGCAGCAGCAGTAGCAGCAGTGGTTTTATCGATATCACTGACATGGGAAATCTTGTCGTCAATACCTCGGTGGCGGAAATTGACGTGAGCAAGGTGAAAACCGGTCAGAAAGCCACGGTTACTTTGAACGCGACGCCGGACCGGCCGTTGCAAGCGACCGTTTCCAGCATCGACCTCACGCCGACCACGAGCAGCAATGTCGTCAGCTACGGCGCGAAGCTGGCGTTGACGAATCCGCCTTCGGGGCTGCGGCCCGGACAGTCGGCGAGCGTCGTGATCACGGTCGCGGAAGCCGATGGCGTGCTGAGCGTTCCGGCCGCGGCCGTGCGGACCAGCGGGACGACGAACGCGGTCACGGTGGAGCAGAACGGGCAGCCGGTTACGCGGCAGGTCGAGGTCGGCGTGCGCGGAGAGTCCACAGTGGAGATCAAGTCCGGGCTCAACGAGGGCGACAACGTGGTGCTCACAGCCGCGTCGCCGACGACGTCGAGCGGCTCCAACGGGCAGCAGCGCACCGGCGGCACCGGCGGTCTCGGCGGGTTCGGCGGCGGTCAGCAGGGCGGACTCGGCGGCGGTCGCCAAGGCGGCGTCGGGGGCCGGGGATGAAGCCGGTGATCGCGGTCTCCGGACTGCGCAAGACCTACGGCAGCGGGGAAACCGCGGTGCACGCGTTGCGCGGGGTCGACCTGCAGGTGTGGCCGGGTGAGTACGTGGCGATCATGGGCGCGTCCGGGTCCGGGAAGTCGACGCTGCTGAACATGCTCGGCTGTCTCGACACGCCCACCTCAGGCCGGTATCTCCTGGACGGATTCTCGGTCGCCGATCTCAACGAACGCCAGCTTGCCTTGCTGCGCAACCGAAAGATCGGCTTCATCTTCCAGTCCTTCAACCTCGTGCCGCGCACCAGTGCGTTGTCCAATGTGGAATT
Organism: Amycolatopsis halotolerans; assembly: GCF_042647905.1. Taxonomy (NCBI): domain Bacteria; kingdom Bacillati; phylum Actinomycetota; class Actinomycetes; order Pseudonocardiales; family Pseudonocardiaceae; genus Amycolatopsis; species Amycolatopsis halotolerans. The sequence continues at coordinate 28,516 of NZ_JBHRWI010000072.1, read as the reverse complement.
GCCGATGGTCTACAGCGGACTCAAGCGAGGCGAGCGGCGACGCCGGGCGCTGGCCGCGCTGGAGATGGTCGGGTTGACCGATCGGGCCAAGCATCTGCCGAACGAACTGTCCGGCGGACAGCAGCAGCGCGTCGCGGTGGCGCGGGCGCTCGTCGGCGGACCGGCGTTGCTGCTCGCCGACGAACCGACCGGAAACCTCGACCACGCAAGCACTGTCGACGTCCTCGGTGTCTTCGACCGGCTCAACGCACTCGGCCGCACGGTCGTGGTGATCACGCACGAGGACGAGGTCGCGCGGCACGCGCACCGCGTCGTCCGGGTCAGCGACGGACGGATCGTGTCGGACGAGGTCCGCGCCGGGGTGGTCGCGTGAACTTCGTCGAGATCATGCGGTTCGCGGTGCGCGGACTCGCCTCGAACAAACTCCGTTCGGTGCTGACCACGCTCGGCATCACCATCGGCGTCGCGTCGGTGATCTTGTTGGTGGCAGTGGGAAACGGCGCTTCCGCGGCGATCACCGCGAGCATCCAGGGCCTCGGCACCGACGTGGTCAACGTGTCGCCGCTCCGCGGCGGCGGGCAGTCCAGCCAGGTGCGTCCGCTCACCGTGCAGGACGCGCACGCGCTGGTCGACCCGGTGGGCGCGCCGGATGTCAAGGCGGCGGCTCCGGTGGTGAACACCAGCGGGACCGCGACGTACGGGCAGACTTCCTATGACGTGTCCAGCGTCGTCGGCACCGAACCCAGCTACTTCACCACCACGAACCGCCAGATCGCCGACGGCCAGCTGTTCAGCGCCGAGGACGTGACGCAGGCGCGCAAGGTCGTGGTGCTCGGGCCGACGACAGCGCAGTCGATCTTCGGCACCGCCGAACCGGTCGGCAAGAACGTGCTGATCAACAGCATCCAGTTCACCGTGATCGGCGTGCTGCAGACGAAGGGCAGCACCGGGCTGCAGAACGCCGACGACGTGGCGATCGCCCCGATCAGCGCGGTGCAGAACTCGCTCGCCGGCTACGGCAGCCTGAACCAGATCGCGGTACAGGCGACCAACGCCGACTCGATCGGGCTCGCGCAAGCCGAGGTCACCGCGATTCTCGACGCCCGGCACGGTATCCAGGCCTCGGCGAATCCGGACTTCCAGATCCAGAACTCCGCGCAGCTGCTGCAGACCCGCACGTCGGCGATCCAGACGTTCACCGTGCTGCTCGGCGCGGTCGCGGCGATCTCGCTGCTGGTCGGCGGGATCGGCGTCACGAACATCATGCTCGTCACGGTCACCGAGCGGATCCGCGAAATCGGCATCCGCAAGGCGATCGGCGCGCCGCGCTCGGCGATCCTCGGCCAGTTCCTCGCCGAGGCGACCATGCTGAGCCTCTTCGGCGGACTGCTCGGCGTGCTGATCGGAGTGGTCGGCAGCCGGTTCAGCATCGCGGGCATCCAGCCGGTGGTGGTGCCGTCGTCGATCGCGCTGGCGTTCGCGGTTTCCGCACTGATCGGGCTTTTCTTCGGCAGTTTCCCGGCGAACCGGGCTTCGCGGCTGCGGCCGATCGACGCCCTCCGGCACGAGTAGGAGCGTCATGTCCGCGTCGACCACCCAGCCCATTCCGACTCCGCCGGAGGAGCCCGCCCGTCCGGAAGAACTCATCGCCGAGCCCGCCGTCCAGGGCGATCTCACCGCCGAGCTGAAGCAGGTTGCGCGGCCGTTCGGCAAGCCGACGCTCGTGCTCGCCGGATTGCTCGTGCTGGCACTGGCGTTCGCCGGTGGTGCGTGGACGCACGCGGCGTTCGGCTCGTCGAGCGGCTCTTCCAGCGCCCGAACAGCCGCTGGTCCCGGTACTGGGGCGGCTTCCGGGCAACAGGGCGCTGGCGGCTTCGGCGGACGGACGGCAGGCGGTCGCGGGACGGTCGGCACCGTGGAGAAGGTCGACGGCAGCACGGTCACGCTGAAGACCGTGCAGGGCAGCGAAGTCACGGTGTCCACTTCGGACAGTACGACGGTCGGCGTGACCCAGCCGGGCAAGCTCAGCGACCTCAAGCCGGGCCAGACGGTGACCGTTCAGGGCCGCACCGGATCGGACGGTTCGGTGACCGCGCAGGCGATCGTGGCGCAGCCGGGCCGTTAGGGAACGCCGTTGAGCGCGATGATCGCGACGTTCAGCGCGGTCGTGTAGAGCAGCCACGCCAGGTACGGCAGGAGCAGCAGCGCGGCGGTGCGGGATCGGCGGTAGAAGAGCGCGATCGTCACGATCACGGTGAAATCGAGCAGCACGATGTCCACGCACGCGACCTGGGTGGAACCGCCCGCGAAGAACAGCGAGATCCACATCAGGTTGAACAGCAGGCCGATGCCGTACGCGGCGAAGCCCTGGTTCTCGCCGTCGGTGCGCCAATAAACCCAGCCGGCGAAGGCGAGCACGACGTACAGGACCGTCCACACCGGACTGAACAGGGACGAGGGCGGGGCCCACTCCGGCAGCGCGTACCGGTTGTAGGCGTCCGGCGCGGTCGTCGCGGCCAGCGCTCCCACCAGCGCGATGACGCCGACCAGCCCGAAGAACACCGCGAGCATCAGCCACGGGTTCCGGCGGTGTGTGGGCGCCGTCACGTCTCCTCCATGGCTGGCCCCGTCCATGCGCGCCCATCTTAAGAGCGGTTCGGCCGGTGTGCCGGGTGGCAATCGGGTGGCAGCTTGGGCGCCGCCGACACCCGAACGGAGGATTTGCAAGACTGGGGCGGTGAGCACTGGCACCGAGCAGTCCAAAGCATGGTTCGCACGCGCCAAGGCAGCCGTTCCGGGCGGGGTGAACTCGCCGGTGCGCGCCTTCAACTCGGTCGGCGGCACGCCGCGGTTCATGGTCCGCGGCGAGGGCCCGTATCTCTGGGACGCCGACGGCAACCGCTACGTCGACCTCGTCTCCTCGTGGGGCCCGATGATCCTCGGGCACGCGCACCCCAAGGTGGTGGCCGCCGCCCGCGCGGCCGCGGAGCACGGGCTTTCCTTCGGCACGCCGACGATCGGCGAGGTCGAACTGGCCGAGGAGATCATCGGCCGGGTCGGCCCGGTCGAGCAGGTCCGGCTGGTCAACTCCGGCACCGAAGCCACGATGAGCGCCATCCGGCTGGCCCGCGGTTTCACCGGCCGCGCCAAGATCGTGAAGTTCGCCGGTTGCTACCACGGTCACGTTGACGCGCTGCTCGCCGAAGCGGGCTCCGGTGTCGCGACGCTCGGCCTGCCGACTTCGCCGGGTGTCACCGGCGCACAGGCCGCGGACACGATTGTCTTGCCGTACAACGATCTTGACGCGCTTCGGAAGTCCTTCGCGGAGAACGAGGGCCAGATCGCCGCGGTGATCACCGAAGCGGCCGCGGGCAACATGGGCGCGGTGCCGCCGGACCCCGGCTTCAACGCGGCACTGCGTGACCTCGCGCACGAAAACGGCGCGCTGCTGATCATGGACGAGGTGATGACCGGCTTCCGCGTCTCGCGCGCCGGTTGGTTCGGCCTCGAAGACGTCGCCGGCGACCTCTACACCTTCGGCAAGGTGATGTCCGGCGGGCTGCCTGCGGCGGCGTTCGGCGGTCGCGCGGACATCATGGCGAAGCTCGCGCCCGGCGGTCCCGTCTATCAGGCAGGCACGCTGTCCGGTAACCCCGTCGCAGTCGCCGCCGGTCTCACCGCGCTGCGCGAAGCCGACGACGCCGTGTACGCGAAGCTCGATGCCAACGCGAAGCGTCTCGGCGGGCTTTTCGACAAGGCGCTCAGCGAAGCGGGCGTCACGCACACTGTGCAGTACGCGGGCAACCTCTTGAGCATCTTCTTCACCGACAAGCCCGTACGCACCTACGCGGACGCGCAGGCCTCCGAGACGTGGCGCTTCCCGGCGTTCTTCCACGCACTGCTCGAAGCAGGCGTGTACCCGCCGCCGAGCGCGTACGAGGTGTACTTCGTGAACGCCGCGATGGACGACGAAGCGTTCGGCGTCATCGAGGCTGCGTTGCCGGCAGCGGCGCGTGCGGCGGCTGAGGCGGTTAAGCCGTGACCACCGTCGTCCACATGCTGCGGCACGGCGAGGTTCACAACCCGGAGAAGATCCTCTACGGGCGGCTGCCGAACTTCCGGCTTTCGGAGCGCGGGCAACGCCAGGCGCTCACCGTCGCCGAGGCGGTCGCTGGGCATGACCTCGCGTACGTCGTCGCTTCGCCGCTTCAGCGCGCGCAGGAGACCGCGGCACCCATCGCGGGCGCGCACCGTCTCGACATCGCCACGGACGAAGGTCTCATCGAAGCGGCGAACGTCTTCGAGGGACAGCGCGTGGCTGTGGGCGACGGCGCGCTGCGGCAGCCGAAAGCGTGGCCGCACCTGGTGAATCCCTTTAAGCCGTCGTGGGGCGAGCCGTACGTCGAGATCGCACACCGCATGCTCGGCGCGGTCCACCGTGCGCGCGTAAAGGCTGAAGGGCGCGAAGCGCTGTGTGTGTCGCACCAGCTGCCGATCTGGACGCTTCGCCGCTTCTTGGAAGCGAAGCGGCTGTGGCACGACCCGCGGCAGCGGCAGTGCTCGCTCGCGTCGCTCACCAGCCTGGTCTTCGACGGCGAGGAACTGCTGGAGATCGTCTACAGCGAACCCGCGGGCACCACCGACCCCAAGGTGACCGGCGCATGAAACGGCGGCTGCTCGGGGTGCTGCTGGCCGCCGCGCTGGTCGTGACGGGCTGCTCGACCGGCAAGGACGCGGTCGTCTCGGGCGGCACCTTCACCTTCGTCTCGCCCGGCGGCAAGGTCGACATCACCTACCCGGTGAACGAGCGCCAGCAGGCCCCGACGCTGGCCGGCGACGACCTGATGCACGAGGGCAAACAGCTCTCGATCGCGGACTTCCCCGGCAAGGCCCTGGTGATCAACCTGTGGGGCCAGTGGTGCGGCCCGTGCCGCGCCGAAGCGCCCGAGCTGGAGACCGCGAGCAAGCAGATGGCCCCGCTCGGCGCCCAGGTGATCGGGCTCGACGTGCGCGACCCGGCGCGCGACGTGGCACAGGACTTCGTGCGCGACCGGGCTCTCACGTACCCGTCGATCTGGGACCCGTCCGGGCGCGTGCTGCTGCAGCTGGCCGGGTATCCGCGCAACATCATCCCGTCGACGCTGGTGCTCGACAAGCAACACCGGGTGGCGGCGGTGTTCCTGCGGCAGGTGCTGGCCTCGGACCTGGTTCCGGTGGTGCAGCGGCTGAGCGCGGAGAAGTAGCTCCGCCCCGGCCCGCTCCGCCCGCGGGCTCCGCCCTGGCCCGCTCCGCCTCGGCCCGCCCAGTTCCGCCCCAATGTGGCGTTGGGTGCATGTGGCGCACCCAATGTGGCGTTGGGTGCGTGTGACGCACCCAATGTGGCGTTGGGTGCGTGTGGCGCACCCAACGTGGCGTTCGGTGCGTCTGACGCACCCAATGCCACATTGGGGCGGCACAGGACCGCAGGACCAAGGTCCCGGAGCGGCTGTGGCGTAGGTCCTGTGAGAAGGCCCCGCCCGCCTCACGTCCAGCTCACTGCCTACTCTCAAGTGCGTGAACTCCGTGTCCGAGCTGGCGCTCTCCGGGCCGCTGCTGCTCGCCGCGGGCGTTGCGCTGCTGGCCGGGGCCATCTCGTTCGCGTCGCCGTGCGTGGTGCCGCTCGTGCCCGGGTACCTCGCCTACCTGGCGGCTCTCGTCGGCGCGGACGCCCCTGCGGTGCGCGACGGCGAGGAGCGCAAAAAGGGCCGCTACGCCGTCCTCGGCGCGGCGGGCCTGTTCGTGCTCGGGTTCACCGTGGTGTTCGTCGCGACCATGGGCACGCTGGTCTGGCTCGCGAACACCTTGCTGGTCAACGAGGATCTGCTGCAGCGCATCGGCGGCATCCTCACCATCCTCATGGCGCTGGTCTTCATCGGCTGGATCCCGGGGCTGCAGCGCGAGGTCCGCTCGCACCGCGTGCCCGGCGGCGGCCTCTGGGGCGCGCCGATCCTCGGCGCGGTGTTCGGGCTCGGCTGGACGCCGTGCATCGGGCCGACGCTCTCGGCCGTCACGAGTCTCGCCAGCGCGACCGGCGGGGCCGCGGTCCGCGGGTACGTGCTGGTGCTCGTTTACTGCCTCGGCCTGGGCGTCCCGTTCCTGCTGATCGCGCTCGGCGCCCGCTGGGCCGTGCGCGCCACGGACTGGCTTCGCCGCAACGGCCGCCGGGTGCAGATCTTCGGCGGGGTGTTGCTGATGGTGGTCGGCATCCTGCTGGTCACCGGGCTGTGGGGAGACGTCATGGGCTGGCTCCGCAACTCCGTCGCCTCCGATCTCGAGCTGCCGTTGTGACCACTACCGAAGCGCCCCCGAAGAACCCGAACCCGTACCGCCCGTCCGCGGCCAAGCAGGCGCTGGCTTTCCTGCGCAACACCTGGCGCGGCCTGACGTCCATGCGCACCGCGCTGGTGCTGCTGTTCCTGCTGGCGCTCGCCGCGCTGCCCGGCGCGCTGCTGCCGCAGCGGCGGCTGAACGCGCCGAAGGTCGACGAGTACATCAGCGCGCACGGCTGGTGGGGTTCGCTGCTCGACAAGCTGGAGTTCTTCGACGTCTACTCCAGCGTCTGGTTCTCCGCGATCTACATCCTGCTGATGATCTCGCTGATCGGCTGCCTCACGCCGCGCAGCTACGAGTACGTCAAGCAGATGCGGGCCAAGCCGGTGCTGACGCCGCGCAACCTCGCGCGCATGCCGCACCACCGGATCGCCCGCACCGCGCGCACGCCGGAGACGATCCGCGAGGACGTGCGCAAGCAGCTGTCCGGCTGGCGGCGCGTCGAGCGCGAGGAGGACGGCGGCGGGTTCAGCGTCTCGGCCGAACGCGGCTACCTGCGCGAGACCGGGAACCTGCTGTTCCACTTCGGCATGCTCGGCCTGATCGTCTTCTTCGCCCTCGGCAAGCTCTACAGCTACGAGGGCCAGGTCATCGTGCAGGCCAACGGCGGCCAGTTCTGCAACTCGGGCATCTACAACTACGACTCGTTCGAGGCCGGGCTGCGCGTCGACGGCACCGACCTCAACCCGTTCTGCGTGCAGGTCAACGACTTCACCGCCCGCTACACCGCCACGAACCAGGCCGATTACTACCACTCGCACATCGAGTACCAGTCCGGCGAAGACCTGCAGACCGGCACGTGGAAGCCGTACGACCTCGAGGTCAACGAGCCGCTGCGGACCGTCGGCGACCGGGTTTACCTGCTGGGCAACGGTTATTCGCCGCAGTTCACGGTGACCTTCCCGAACGGCGAGAAGCGCACCCAGAACACCCAGTGGATGTTCACCAACCCGGCGACGATGCTGTCCGAGGGCGCGACGAAGTTCGACCAGCCCGGCGTCACCGACGAGGTCCAGCGGCGCACCAAGCAGCTCGCGATCACCGGCCTCTTCGCGCCGTCGTCGTTCATCCACGGCGGCGTGCTCACCTCGACCGCGCCGCAGCTGAACAACCCGATGGTCGCGGTCGACGTGCTGCGCGGCGACCTCGGTCTCGACGCGGGCCGCGGCCAGTCGGTGTTCTCGGTCGACCAGTCCCGCGTCCAGGACGGCCGGCTCAAGCGGGTCGCCCGCAAGAACCTGGCGGTCGGCCAGGAAGTGACGCTCGACGACGGCACGAAGGTGCGCTTCGACGGCGTCAACAAATGGGTCAACCTGCAGATCTCGCACGATCCGACGCAGGGCTTCGTGCTCGGCTTCGCGATCGTGATGTTCGCCGGGCTCGGTGCTTCGCTGCTGGTCAAGCGGCGTCGCGTGTGGGTGCGGGTGCGGCCGGGCAAGGACGAGAGCGCGAGTACCGTGATCGAGGTCGCGGGGCTCGCGCGCACGGATCAAGCCGGTTACGGCGAGGAATTCCAGCGGATCAGCGAACGGCTGGTCACGGGCCGGAAGGGCAGCTGAGGCATGGAAATCAACGAGACTCTCTCGCAGTACAGCGACCTGCTGTACACGACGACAGTGGCGATTTACGTGCTGGCGCTGCTGTTCACGCTGTTCGAGCAGGCGTTCGGGGCCAAGGGCCGTCTCGCCGCCGAGCGCAGCCGCCAGCGCGTGCTGGTCGGCGCGGGCGGACCGGACTCCGACGACGCCAGCATCGAAGACGGTGACGTCCCGGCGGAGCCCGAGGCCCCGCGCGCGGTCGGCCGCGCCGAGCGGATCGGCCGGATGGGCGCGGCGCTGCTCGTGCTGGGCGCGCTGCTGCAGCTGTCGGCGATCGTGCTGCGCGGACTCGCGGTGCACCGCGCGCCGTGGGGCAACATGTACGAGTACGGCATGGCGGTCACCTTCATCACCGTCGTCGCGTGGCTCGTGGTGATCAAGAAGTTCCCGGTCCGCCACCTCACCGGCTTCCTGCTGCTGCCCGTCGTGATCCTGATGTTCATCAACGGCACGATGCTGTACACGGTCGCCGCGCCGGTCGTGCCCGCGCTGCAGTCGTACTGGCTCGTGATCCACGTGTCCGCCGCGATCATCGGCTCCGGCGTGTTCCTGGTGCCGGGCGTGGCGAGCGTGCTCTACCTCTTCCGCACCGCGCACGACCGCGACCCGGCCAAGTTCGCCGGCTTCGGCCCGAAGCTGCCCGCCGCCGACGTGCTCGACCGGATCGCCTACCGCGCCACGATCGTGGCGTTCCCGATCTTCACCTTCGGCGTGCTGTGCGGCGCGGTGTGGGCCGAGGCCGCGTGGGGCCGGTTCTGGGGATGGGACCCGAAGGAGACCGTCGCGTTCATCGCGTGGGTCGTCTACGCGGCATACCTGCACTCCCGCGCCACCGCGGGCTGGCGCGGGACGCGCGCCGCGGTGATCAACATCGTCGGGTTCTCGGTGACGATCTTCAACCTGTTCTTCGTCAACCTGGTTACCGCCGGACTGCATTCCTACGCCGGAGTGAGCTGAGCCGGGGGTCCACCGCCCGGACCGGGCCTCGGGCGACTACCGTCGTCGTCAGGGGCCCTTCGACGTACCCGGGAGGTTGGCAACGGTGACCGGACCCAGTGAAGAGACTGCCGGGGAACAGCAGTCCGAGCAGGCCCAGGAACCGGCTGCCATGTTCTCCGAAGAACGCACCGACTCGACGCCGCACCCCGGCACCGGGCCGTACGACGCGCAGCCGACGCAGGTCGTCGATCCGCCGCCGCAGGGGGCGTACCAGCCGCTGCCGCAGCCGGGCGGGTACCAGGCGCACTACGACCAGAATCTGCCGCCGTTGCAGCCTCCCGCGCAGCAGCCGCCGCAATATGCCCCTCCGGGCGGGTACCAGCAGCAGCCTGCCGCTCCGGCCGGCACGCCGGTCCCCGCTCCGGGCGCCGTTCCCGCGGCGGGGCAGGGGCTTCCGCAGCCAGCTTCCGGCGCGGACGAGCTGGCCACCGCGCACCTGGTGAAGCAGCAGAAGCGAACGCCGCAGTCCGGCTGGCGCAAGGCCGTGTACTTGGGCACCGGCAAGCTGGTCAACCCGGGGGAGAGCCCCGCGGACACGCGACGGCGCGAGCTGATCGCGCGGGTCAACCAGCCGCTGCGCGGGTGCTACAAGATCGCGATGCTGAGCCTCAAGGGCGGCGTCGGCAAGACCACCACCACGACCACGCTCGGCGCGACGTTCGCGTCGTTGCGCGGCGACCGGGTGGTGGCGGTGGACGCGAACCCGGACCGCGGGACGCTGTCGCAGAAGATCGCCATCGAGACCACCGCGACCGTGCGGCACCTGCTGCGGGACGCGGACAAGATCACGCGCTACAGCGACGTCCGGTCATACACGTCGCAGGGGTCGAGCCGCTTGGAGATCCTGGCGAGCGAACAGGATCCGGCGGTGTCGGAGGCGTTCTCCGAGAACGACTACCGGCGCACGGTGAACCTGCTGGAGCACTTCTACAACATCGTGCTCACCGACTGCGGCACCGGTTTGATGCACTCGGCGATGAAGGGCGTCCTCGACGTCGCGGATTCGCTGGTGGTGGTGTCGTCGGGCTCGGTCGACGGGGCGCGCAGTGCTTCGGCGACGCTGGACTGGCTCGAGGCGCACGGTTACGGCGACCTGGTGAAACGGTCGGTCGTGGTGATCAACTCGGTGCGGCCCAAGGGGAGTTCGGTCGACCTGGACAAGCTGGCCGCGCACTTCGGCGCGAAGGTGCGGTCGGTGTGCCGGATCCCGTTCGACGCGCATCTGGAAGAGGGCGCGGAGATCGAGTTGGAACGCCTCGGCGGGGATACTCGGCTGGCGCTGTTGGAGCTGGCGGCAACCGTGGCCGACGGATTCTCTTCCTGAGCCAGCTTCAGGAGTCGTTGTCGTCGGTCGGGCGATTGCGTTGCTGTTCAGACAGCTTGCGCAGGAATTCGGGATCGTCGTCGGGAGCGACGGCCGGGCGGCGCTGCGGGACACTGACCCGCTGTGCGCCGAGTGCCCGCCACAATAGAACGGCGATGGTGATGGCGCCCACGGCTGCGAGCAAAGGAATCATGCCCGGGTCCTTCCGTGTTGGATTGCCGCGGCTTCGCCGCGGCGGCGAGATCGCCGGGGAGCCGGTTTCTTCCCTCCCGATTTCCCCGGCCTGGGGGCCGGTGAAATCGCTCAGTCCAGAAACCGGCGCGATCTCGCGGTGTGGTCACGGGCCACTTTACGGAACTCTACGGGACTTTCCCGGAACGCGGCGAAGGGTCGTGACCGGCAAGCGATGCGGGAGGCACCCCTTGCCACTCACGACCCTTCGTCGTCTGCGTGACCCGCGGAATCAGATCTTGCGGGTCGGTTCGCTGGCGTCCGTGGTGAGTTCGGCCAGCAGGTCGTTCACCTCGGACTCGCGGAACCGGCGGTGTCCGCCCGGCGTCCGGATCGAGCCGATGCGGCCCGCGGTGGCCCAGCGGGTCACCGTCTTCGGGTCCACCCGGAACAGAGCGGCCACCTCACCCGGGGTGAGCAACCGTCCGCCCATGGTTGCGGTCATTTTCCGCCTCCTTAACGCCCAACTTGCTATACCGGGGGCATCGGGCGATTTCGCCCGTCGCGCCCGGGTGGCCAACGCGGCAATCGTGGCACTTCACCCGTCGGGTACTCGAACGGTTGTCCTTGGGTAAAGAGCCCTTAAAGTGCAAAAGGGACATAACTCAGCAGATTCTCAGGATCGCTCAGGGCCCGTTCGCGCCCCGCTGACCAGGCATTTTCCAACCGTCTGCGCCGAGATCCGGGTAAAGGTCAGGCAAAGGCCGAGTTTGCGCGCTGACTGGCGCTGAGGTTGCTGTGACGCAGGAGACAATCCGGGACCTACCGGGATGAGCCGGCCGGGCACCCGCGCCGCATAATGGGCCGGTGGATCAGCTGGACCGGAAGATCATCGCCGAGCTGCGGGCCAACGGCCGGGCTACCTACGCCGACCTCGGCCGGACGGTGGGGCTCTCCGCGTCGTCGGTGCACGAACGCGTCGGGAAGCTCGAGGCGGCGGGCGTGATCACCGGGTACCACGCGATGGTCGACCCGAACACGGTCGGCCTCGGCGTCACCGCGCTGGTCGGTATCCATCCCACCGACACCGCCACCGACGAGGACGTCGCGACTTCGCTCGGCGAATTGCCCGAGGTGGAGAGCTGTTACGCGGTCGCGGGCGACGAGGCCTTCGTAGTAAAGGTGCGGGTGTCGACGGTCGACGAGCTGGAGCTCACCCTCGGCAGGCTGCGCCGCATCCCCGGGGTCGGCCGCACCAATACGACAGTCGTGCTCTCCACCCGGTTCGAGGGCCGCCCCAACAACGCGGGCCTGGACGAAGACTCGCCGAGCGGGGCGTAGCCTGTTTCGGTGTGAGCGAGACACCGGACCACCTTCCCCGTGACCTGACGGTGTACTTGATCGCGCGGTTCGCGCTCGTCGCGGTGGTCGCGGTCGTGCTTTCGCTGGTCGGCGTGCCGCTGCTGGTCTCTTTGCTGATCGGGCTCGTCGTCGGACTTCCGCTTGGCCTGCTGCTTCTGCGCGGCCTGAACCAGCGCGTGACGGCCGGGCTGGCCAAGCGCAACGAATCCCGCGCGCGTGCTCGGGCTCAGCTGCGGTCGCAGCTGCGCGGCGAGACCTCGGCCGACGACTCCGCGGCATGAGCAAACCGCACAGCCGCGCCTGGGTCCGGGAAGCCGTCCGGATCATCGAGGCCGACGCCAACCGCAGCGCTGACACTCACCTGCACGTCTTCCCGCTGCCGCCGGAATGGGGCATCGACCTTTACCTGAAGGACGAGTCGGTGCACCCGACCGGCTCGCTCAAGCACCGGCTCGCGCGCTCGCTGATCCTGTACGGCCTGGTCAACGGGCACATCGGCCCGGACACCGTGCTGGTCGAGGCGTCCAGCGGCTCGACCGCGGTGTCCGAGGCGTACTTCGCGCGGATGCTCGGCCTGCGCTTCGTGACCGTCGTGCCGCGGCGGACGAGCAAGGAAAAGATCGCGCTCATCGAGTTCTACGGCGGCGAATGCCACTACGTCGACGCGGCCCCGGCGATGTACCCGGAGGCCGAGCGGTTGGCCGCCGAGTGCAACGGGCATTACCTCGACCAGTTCACCTACGCCGAGCGCGCGACGGACTGGCGCGGCAACAACAACATCGCCGAATCGGTGTTCGCGCAGATGCGCGCCGAACGCCATCCGGTGCCGTCGTGGATCGTCGTCGGCGCGGGCACCGGCGGGACGAGCGCGACGTTCGGCCGCTACGTCCGGTACAAGCGGCACACCACGAAGATCTGCGTGGTGGACCCGGAAAACTCGTCGTTCTACGGCGCTTGGGAAACGGGTGCGCCGGACTACGCGACCGGAATGCCGTCGCGGATCGAAGGCATCGGACGGCCGCGCTGCGAGCCGTCGTTCGTGCCCGGCGTGATCGACGAGATGTTCCAGGTGCCCGACGCCGGTTCCCTCGCGGCGATCCGCTTGCTGCGCGACCGCACCGGACACTGGGCGGGCGGCTCGACCGGGACCAACCTGTACGGCGCGTTCCAGCTGATCTCGCGGATGCTGGCAGACGGCCAGGCGGGCTCGGTGGTGACGCTGCTGTGCGACGGCGGCGAGCGGTACGCGAACACGTACTACTCCGACGAATGGCTTGGCGAGCAGGGGATCGACCTGGCTCCGCATCGGGCGCGGTTCGACGAGTTCCTGCTCACTGGCCGATTCGACGCCTGACGTCCTGGTAGCCCAGCGTCAGCACGACTATCAACCGGCGCAGCCGGTCCTCGAAGTCGAGGCGGGAGCCGGACAGGCGCGGATCCTTGATGGCTTCTCGGACGGCTTCGTTCGGGTGCGCCAGCGGCCACATCCCCGCGGTGAACATGAAGATCGCGGCGGACAGCTCTAGCGCGGTCTCTGCGGAAAGGCCGGGCAGCGCGGCGTGCAGCAGGTCGCCGGTGCGAGCGTTGTGCTTCGCCGACCGGAGTTTGTAATCCCGTGCGATCTCCGTCGAGACATTCCGCTCCAGCACGTTCGCCAGCACGCTGATCAGTTCGCACAGCACCGGTCGCGTCGCGAGTGAACGGGCGAGGGTCGCGGCGACCTCCGACATGTCGCCGTCCAGGGTGAGCGAGTCGAGCCACGCGCCGCGGGCGCGGTCGAGCACCTCCAGGTAGACGGCCTCCCGCGTGGGGAAGTAGCGCGCGACGTTCGACGCCGACAAGCCCACTCGCCGAGCCAGTTCGCGCATGCTGATTTCGCCGACGGACGACTCCGTCATCAGCTCTTCGGCCACGTCGAGGATCGCTTCGCGGCGGGCTTCCACCTGCTCAGGACTGCGGGCGCGCTGGAACTCGGACACGTCGGAAAGTGTAACAGGACACTGCTCTCTTGATAAAAGAACAGCGTCCTGTTAACTTCGAAAACAAGAGAGCAGTGTTCCGTTAACCTCGGCAGGAGATCCCGATGCGTACTTACGACCAGCTCTTCCTCGGCGGCCGCTGGACCGAACCCGCGACGACCGACATCCTCGAAGTCCGCTCGCCGCACGACCGGGCGCTGGTGGGCACCGCGCCGAAGGCCTCGACGGCGGACGTCGACCGTGCGGTGGCGGCGGCGCGGCGGGCGCTCGAACCGTGGGGCAGAACCCCGCTGGCCGAGCGGCTGCGGCTGGTCGAGCGGTTCAACGAACTGCACGCGGCCCGCGCGGACGAGATCGCCGAGCTGATCACCGCGGAGAACGGCTCGCCGAGCTGGTTCACCGGGTGGACACAGCACAACCTCCCGGAGCGCACGGCCGCGTGGCTCAAGCTCGCGCGCGAGTTCTCCTGGGAGGAGACGCTGACCGACGAGGCGGGCAACCGGACGATCGTGCGTGCCGCGCCGGTCGGGGTGGTCGCGGCGGTGATCCCGTGGAACTCGCCGCATTCGGCCGCGCTGGTGAAGCTGATCCCGGCGTTGCTGGCGGGCAATCCCGTGCTGCTCAAGGCCGCGCCGGAAACCGCGCTCGACGCGATGGTGCTGGCGGAGCTCTTCGAGCAGGCCGGGTTCCCCGAGGGCGTGGTGAGCGTGTTCGCGGCTGACCGCGACGTGAGCGAGCACCTCGTGTGTCACCCCGGCGTGGACAAGATCTCGTTCACCGGCTCGACGGCGGCCGGGCGGCGGATCGCGTCGCTCGCCGGGGAGCAGCTCAAGCGGGTCGGGCTCGAGCTCGGCGGCAAGTCCGCGGCGATCGTGCTCGCGGACGCGGACCCGGAAACCGTCGCCGAGGGGATCCGGAGCGCGACGTTCGCCAACAACGGCGAGATGTGCGTGGCCCACACGCGGATCTTCGCGGCGCGCGAGCGGTACGCCGAGGTCGTGGCCGCACTCGCGGAAATGGCCGACGGGCTCGTGGTCGGCGACCCGGCGAAGCCGGACACGTTCGTCGGTCCGATCGTGCGGCAGGACCAGTACGAGCGGGTGCTTTCGTACCTGCGGCTAGGCGTCGAGGAGGGTGCCCGGATCGCGGCGGGCGGCGCCGAGCCGTTCGCGGATCCCGAGCTGGCGGAAGGGTTTTACGTGCGTCCGACGGTGTTCGCCGACGTCGCGAACGACATGCGGATCGCGCGCGAGGAGATCTTCGGGCCGGTGCTCGTGGTGATCCCGTTCGACACCGAGGAGGAGGCGATCCGGCTCGCGAACGACTCGGACTACGGGCTCAGCGGCGGTGTGTGGACGGCCGACGCGGAGCACGGCGTCGAGATCGCGCGGTCCGTGCGCACGGGCACGTTCCACGTCAACGGTGCGCCGCGGCACGGGAACGCGCCGTTCGGCGGGTTCAAGGCCAGCGGGGTCGGCCGCGAATACGGCTCGCACGGGTTGGCGGAGTTCGTGGAGTGGCAGGCGATCGCGGCCGGCCGCTAGAGCGACCGCGCTCGGCGCCGCCCAGACCGGCATCGCCATGCCGGTGACGCGCGGGGCCGGGATCACTCCCGGCCCTCGCCACCGCCCTGATCGGCTTCAGCTGGATGGCTCGGCGAGCAGGGCGATCGACCTGCTCGCCGCATCGGGCGCGGTCCGGCGAGCGGCCGGTTCGAGGGTCAGTCGTTCAGCAGTTTCGCGACGCCTTCCGGGTCTTCGCGCATCGCGTTGTGGGCGGTGGGGAGGACGTGGACGAGCCAGTCCGGGTCGGCTTCGAGCCGGTCCCGGAGTTCGGTGAAGGGCGTGCCTTCCCAGCCGGAGCAGTAGACGAACTCGCGCCGGGGGACCTCGGCGAACCCGCCGGTGAGCCGGATCTTCTGCAGCAGCGAGGCGAGCGGATGGGGACGGCGGCGGGAATCCCGGCCATCGCGTTCCGGCGGGCGGACGGCGTAGCCGGTGTCCTCGGCGCCGGCCACGAATGCCTGCCGGTATGCCTCGGTCGTCGATGACCAGCACGATTCGCCGTCGCGAGGCACGTAGGCGTCGAGATGCACGACCCGCGAGACCCGGCCCCCGGCTCGGTCGGCAGCGGCGGCGATCACCAACCCGCCGTAGCTGTGGCCGACGAGTGTCGCGTCGGTGATGCGGGCGCGGTCGAGGAGCGCCAGCACGTCGTCGGCGTGGGTGTCGAGGTTGGCGGCGGCGACCGTCGCGGCGGCGTCGTCCGGCCGCAGACCGGTCAGGGTCAGGGCGTGCACGGTGTGCCCGGCCTGCTCCAGCAGCGGCACCACCTCCTCGAAGACCCAGCCGCCATGCCAAGCACCGGGGACGAGAACGAACGTCGACATGTATTTCTCCCTTTAACCGCAACGGCTTCTTCGGGAGAGAGCATTTCAAGAGCTGGCGGTGGCTCGTTAACGCTAGAATGCCAACTGATGCCCACTGCCCGCCAACCCGGTATTGCGTCGTACCTGTGGCCGTCGGGCGGCAGGCATCTCTGGCCGTCCGGCGAAACCAGCGAGCTGCAGACGCACGAGCGCGGGCACCTGGTCTACGCGGCTACCGGTGTCCTGGCGGTGCACACCGAGTACGGGACGTCGCTCGCACCCGCCACCCGAGTCGCCTGGACGCCCGCCGGGTTCCCGCATTTCCATCGTGCCCACGGCGACACCGACATCCGGATCGTCTTTCTCGCCCCGTCGCTGGCCCGGCTCGTCTCGGACCGGCCAGCGGTGTTCCGGACTTCCGGCCTCGCTCGCGAGGTTCTGCTCGCGCTGACCGGGCCCCGCAATTACGAGGGTTCCGGGTATCGCGGCTCCGCGCGTGCTCGTCTGCATCGGGTCCTCGTCGACGAACTCCGCGAAGCACCCGACCCGCCGCTGCAATTGCCCGCGCCGCAAGATGATCGGCTGCGGGCGATTGCCGAGCGGCTGCACGAGAATCCGGCCGACAACGCCACACTGGCCGAGCTCGGGAAGGCGATCGGAGCCAGCGCGCGCACCCTCAGCAGGCTGTTCCACGACGAGCTCGGCATGACCTTCTACGAGTGGCGCACCCAGCTCCGCATCTACCACGCACTGGTGCTTCTAGCCGACGGCCACGACACCGTCCGCACCGCTTACGCCTGCGGCTGGGCCAATCCCAGCGGCTTCATCGCGGCGTTCACCGCCATCATCGGGACCACGCCGGGCCGCTATCGAAGCGGCCGCTAGAGAGCCAGCGCGACCGCGCTCAGCACCGCCCAGGCCAGCATCGCCATGCCGGTGTCGCGCAGGGCCGGGATCAGCTCCCGGCCCTTGCCGCCACCGCCGACGGCCTTGATCGGCTTCAGCAGGAGCGGCGCGGTCACGAAGGTGATGAACAGCAGCGGGTGCCAGACGCCCATCAGCACGGTGAGCGCGTACGGAACCGTCACCAGGGTCAGGTAAAGCTTGCGCGTGCCGCCGTCGCCCATGCGGGTCGCGAGGGTGTGTTTGCCGGACTCGATGTCAGTGGGGATGTCGCGGAGGTTGTTCGCCACCAGCACGGCCATCGAGAACGAGCCGACGGCCACAGCGCAGCCCAGCGCGTCCCAGCTGACGCGGCCTGCCTGGACGTAGACCGTGCCGAGGACGCCAGCGAGGCCGAAGAACACGAAGACCGCGAGCTCGCCCAAACCGTAGTAGCCGTACGGCTTTTTGCCGCCGGTGTAGAACCACGCGCCGAGGATGCACAGCGCGCCCATCGCGAGCAGCCACCAGTATCCGCTCAGCGCGACGAGCGTCAGGCCGAGCACTCCGGCCAGGCCGAGGGAGGTCAGGGCGGCGCGCAGCACGGCCTTCGGGTTCGCCGCGCCGGAGCCGACGAGACGCAGCGGGCCGACGCGGTGTTCGTCGGTGCCGCGGATGCCGTCGGAGTAGTCGTTGGCGAAGTTCACGCCGATGATCAGCGACAGCGAGACCAGCAGCGCGAGCAGCGAACGCCACCAGGAGAACGCGTCGAGCGCGATCGCCGCCCCGATCCCGGCCACGACCGGCGCGATCGCGTTCGGCAGCGTCCTCGGCCGCGCGCCTTCGACCCACTCACTGACTGTCGCCATGGGGTCCATTCAACGCCATGCGATCTTCACCCGTTCGGTACCCGGCCAAAGTCCGTGAGGGGAACCCTGGGGGAATCAGAGTCCCGCAGGGTTCCCCTCACGGAACCAGGCGGGACTTCACGGCCTGGCGGTCGATCTTGCCGGGGCCGCGCAGGGGCAGCTCGCTGACGAACTCGATTCGTTTCGGGGTGGCGGCCGCACCTAACTCGGTCCGCACCGCAGCTCGCAGCGCTGCTTCGTCCGCCGAGGCCACCACCATCGCGACGACGGCCTCGCCCCACTGCGGGTCCGGAATGCCGACGACACAAGCGTCCCGCACTCCGGCCTGGGCGCCGAGCAGGCGTTCGATCGCGGCGGCGGAAACCTTGACCCCGCCGGTGTTGATCACGTCGTCCGCCCGCCCGAGCACTTCGACCCGCCCGTCGGGCAGCAGGCGGCCGCGGTCGGAGGTACGGAACCGGCCGTCCAGGAACGACTCCGCGGTCAGTTCCGGCGCGAGGCGGTAGCCGTGCGAAAGCACCGGGCCGGAGATCCACAGCCGCTCGTCGGCGTCGGGTTCCACGCTCACACCGTCGAGCGGAATGCCGTCGTAGACGCAGCCGCTGGCGGTCTCGCTCATCCCGTACGAGGGAACGATCCGCACGCCTTCCTCGGCCGCTTGCGCGCGCAGCTTCGGCGAGGTCGCGGCGGCGCCCAGGATGATTCCGTCGAAGGCCTTCGCGGCGGCCAGGCCAGCGCCGCCGTCGTCGAGCAGCCGGACTAGCTGGGTCGGCACGAGCGCGGTGTAGCGCGGGCCGTTCTCCGCCAAGACCGGCGCGGCCGCGGCGGCGAACTCGTCCGGACGGAAGCCGGTGCCGGTCAGGAACGCCGGTTTCGTGCCTGCCAGGCGCGCTCGGATCAGGACCTGCAGGCCGCCGATGTAGTGCGCGGGCGTGGCGAGCAGCCAGTGCCCGGGGCCGCCGAGCCGGGCGTGTGTGGCCGTCGCGGACGCGGTGAGCGCTCGCGGCGACAGCAGGACCCCCTTCGGCGCTCCGGTGGACCCGGACGTGGCGATCACCACGGCGGTGCCCGGCTCGACCGGGCGGTCCGGTGCCATCGCTTCGAGGAGGGCTGGGGCCGACGGGTCGGCGGAGTTCAGGGGGAGAACCGCCTCGCCGCCGTCCAGGGCTGGGGCGAGGGCCGCGTCTAGGGCGGCCAGGGCGGCGGGGCTGCCGTCTAGGCGGGAAACGTGCACCAAGGGGCTCCGGCTGGGTCTTGCGAGTGTTTATGCCGGTCAGAACCGGCATAAACACTCACGAGGTCAGTAGTAGTACGGGTAGCCGGACCAGTCCGGGTCGCGCTTCTCCAGGAACGCGTCGCGGCCTTCGACGGCCTCGTCCTGCATGTACGCCAGCCGGGTGGTTTCGCCGGCGAACAGCTGCTGTCCGACGAGCCCGTCGTCGATCGCGTTGAACGCGTACTTCAGCATCCGCTGCGCGGTCGGCGACTTGCCGATGATCGTCCAGCCCCATTCGAGCGCGACCCGCTCCAGTTCGGCGTGCGGAACGACCTCGTTGACCGCGCCCATCCGCTGCATCTGCTCGGCGGTGTAGTCGCGGCCGAGGAAGAAGATCTCCCGCGCGAACTTCTGCCCGACCTGCCGGGCGAGGCCCGCCGAACCGTAGCCCGCGTCGAACGAGCCGACGTCCGCGTCGGTCTGCTTGAACCGTGCGTGCTCGGCCGAGGCGAGGGTGAGATCGCACACGACGTGCAGCGAATGCCCGCCGCCCGCCGCCCAGCCCGGCACCACGGCTACCACGGGTTTCGGCATGAACCGGATCAACCGCTGGACCTCGAGGATGTGCAGCCGGCCCGCCCGCGCCGGGTCGACCGTGTCCGAGGTCTCCCCGCTCGCGTACTGATACCCGGAGCGTCCGCGAATACGCTGGTCACCGCCGGAGCAGAACGCCCAGCCGCCGTCCTTGGGCGACGGGCCGTTGCCGGTGAGCAGGACGCAGCCGACGTCCGAGCTCATCCGGGCGTGGTCGAGCGCCCGGTAGAGCTCGTCGACGGTGTGCGGGCGGAAGGCGTTGCGGACCTCCGGACGGTCGAAAGCGATCCGGACCACCCGTTTGCCGGAGCGGGCATCTCGCGAACGGTGGTAGGTGATGTCGGTGAAGGAGAACCCTTCGACCTCGGACCAGGCGGCGGGGTCGAACAGCTCGGAAACTCGGGCGTCATCCACGTTTGGGAGAATAGGACCTGTGGACATGATCGCTGTGCCTGACGCCGCCCCGGGGGAGAGCCCGTCGGACGGCGCCCAAGCTGGGGCTTGCCGGTGAACCCCTCCACCGCGCAGGCCAGGGTCATCGTCGACGAACTCGTCCGCAACACCGTCTCGCACGTGGTGTTGTGTCCAGGATCTCGCAACGCGCCGCTGTCCATCGCGCTCTACGACGCCGCCGCGTCGGGACGGCTGAAGCTGCACGTCCGCATCGACGAGCGCGGCGCGGCGTTCCTCGCGCTCGGCATCGCGGCGCGCACCGGCCGTCCGGCGGCGGTGGTCTGCACCTCCGGCACCGCGGCGGCGAACTTCCACCCGGCCGTGCTGGAGGCCGACCGGGCGGGCGTGCCGCTGATCGTGCTCACCGCCGACCGTCCGCCCGAGCTGCGTTCCGCGGGCGCGAGCCAGGTGATCAACCAGTACGAGCTGTACGGCGACGCCGTCCGCTACTTCGACGAGCTGGCCGTCGCCGAGCGCCGGGCCGGGCAGAACTCCTACTGGCGCAGCCAGATCTGCCGCGCGTGGAATGCCGCGTACGGCGAGTGGCGCTGCGGGCCGGTGCACCTGAACATCCCGTTCCGCGAGCCGCTCGTGCCGGATCTCGACGATGACGGGCAGTGGTACGAATCGCTCGAAGGCCGTCCGGACGGCGAACGCTGGACCGAGCTGCCGGACTTCGGCGCGCTGCCCTCGTTCGTGGTGCCCTCGGCGCGCCACGGCCTGGTGATCGCGTGCGACACCGGCGCGCAGGCGGCCAGCGAATGGGCCGAACAGCACGGCTGGCCGGTGGTTTCGGAGACCGGCGGGCTCGGCCTGTCCGGCGCGACCGCGATGTCGTCCGGCGCCTGGCTGCTGGGCGTCGAGGAATTCATCTCGCGGCACCGTCCCGAGCAGGTGCTGTGCCTCGGCCGTCCGACGGTGTTCCGGCAGGTGCAGAAGGTCCTGTCGGACCCTGAGGTCGAGGTGCTGCTGGTGCGGCCGGATTCGGACTGGCCCGCGCCCGCGCACAACGTCCGCCAGGTCGGGCAGTGGTTCGCCGAGCCGACGAAGCCCGCCGACCCGGAGTGGCTGGCGAGCTGGCAGCGCGCCGACGCCGCGGCCAGCCAAGCGGTTTCGACGGCGCTGGCCGCCGAGCCGTGGCCGAGCGGCGTGCGGGTGGCGACCGAGCTGGTCGACGCGTTGCCGGAAGGCGCGCTGCTGGTGGTCGGCTCCTCGAACCCGACGCGCGATGTCGCGCTGGCCGGACGGCTGCGTCCGGACGTCCTGGTGCACCGCAACCGCGGCGTCGCCGGGATCGACGGCACGGTGTCGACGGCCATCGGCGCGGCCACCGTGCACCGCGCGCCGTCGTACGCGCTGCTCGGCGACCTGACGTTCCTGCACGACGCGTCCGGCCTGCTCACCGGGCCCGCGGAGCAGCTGCCGGACCTGACGATCGTGGTGCTGAACGACGACGGCGGCGGCATTTTCTCGCTGCTGGAGCAGGGCGCGCCGGAACACTCGGCGAGCTTCGAGCGCGTCTTCGGCACGCCGCACGGCGCGGATTTGGGCGCGCTCTGCGCGGGCTACCGGGTGCCGCACGTCGTGGCCGAGACGGTCGAAGAATTCCGTGCCGCGTTGCGGCCGGCGCCGGGCCTGCGAGTGGTCGAGGTCCGGGTTGACCGGGCTCAGCACCGGAATCTCCACGCGCGGCTGAAGTCGGCGGTCGCGGAAGCGGTGGGGACGGTTTAACCGGCGGGGGCCGGTGAAAATGGGGGATTTCGTGAACGAGGCGGACCTGCGCCCGCGAGGCCGGTGGGCCTGGTTCAGCGCGGCGGTGGCGGCGCTGGCCCTGGTCGGGCTGGTGTGCTCGTATTTCTCGTCGTTCCTGGTGATGGCCAGCGACAACTGCTTCGCCGGGGACAGCAGGGCGATCTGCAGCGCGGCCGGGCAGCAGGCGGTCGCCTCGCTGCCGTGGGTCGGCTGGTTCGCGGCGATCGGCGGCTCGTTCGCGATGGCCGGGCTGGCCGCGCGGCGCGGCTGGGGGCCGTGGCCGGGGCTGTACGCGGGCCCGATCCTGTACGGCATTCCGATCGCCATCGCGTGGTGGATCGCCGAATCCGGTTGATCTTCCCAGTGGGTAAGAACCCGTCCTTCGGACGTACCTGTGCGGTGCTGACGTGGATACGTTCGGTCGCATTGGCCACCTTGGAGGAACAATGCGATCGAGAACTCGGGCCGGAATCGGGGCGGTTGCGGCTGGAGTCGCGACGGTGCTGCTGGCGGGCACCGCTTCGGCAGTGCCGGCACCGGGCGCGCCCGGCGTCGGCGACCCGTACTACCCGAACGCCGGCAACGGCGGCACCGACGTGCAGCACTACGACATCCGCGTCAGCTACCAGCCGGAAACCGACGTCCTGTCGGGCACCACGACGCTGCTGCTCACCGCGACGCAGGACCTCTCGCGGTTCGACCTGGACTTCGCGCTCAAGGCGTCGAACGTGCTGGTGAACAACCGGCCCGCGCAGTTCGCCAACCAAAACGGCGACGGCGAGCTGGTGATCACCCCGGCGCAGCCGCTGCTGAAGGGCCAGTCCGCGACGGTCGTCGTGAGCTACTCCGACAGCCCGTCGACGGAGAAGGTCGGCGGCCTGAACACCTGGAAGAAGGGCGCTTTCGGGGCGCTCGGCGTCGACGAGCCGCAGAGCGCGCAGTGGTGGTTCCCCTCCAACGACCACCCGACCGACAAAGCGACTTACGACGTGTCGATCGAGGCTCCGGACGGCCTGTCCGCCATCACGAACGGCACGCTCGTGAAGAAGACCAAGAAGCGCGCGGGCTGGACGCGGTGGAACTGGCGCAGCACCAAGCCGCAGGCGACCTACCTGACGTCGTTCGTCGTCGGCAAGTACGACGTGGTCCAGTCCACCACGCCGGACGGCAAACCGTTCATCACCGCCTACGGCGCGGATCTCGGCGACTCGCTCGACGCGGCCAAGGCGAGCGTGGAGCGGACGCCGGAGGTCGACGAGTTCCTGGCGTCGAAGTTCGGGCCGTATCCGTTCGAGGCCGAGGGCGGCGTCGTGACCAGCGGGATCACCTTCTCGCTGGAAAACCAGACCCGGCCGACCTACGGCGCGCGCAACTTCGCCGCCGGCGCCAACACCACGCTGATCGCGCACGAAAACGCACACCAGTGGTTCGGCGACAACGTTTCGCTGGGCAAGTGGAGCGACATCTGGCTGAACGAGGGCTTCGCGTCCTACGCCGAGTACCTGTGGTCCGAGCACCAGGGCGAGGGCACGACCGCGGAACTCGCGCAGTACGCGTACGACTCCTACGCCGCCGACGACCCGTTCTGGCAGGTCCTGCCGGGCGACCCGGGCGAGCCGAAGCAGTTCGACCGCGCGGTGTACGACCGGGGCGCGATGGCCGTGCAGGCGCTGCGCAAGACGGTCGGCGACGACGCGTTCTTCTCGATCCTGCAGCAGTGGCAGGTCGCGAAGGCCGGCAAGGCGGCGGTGATCCCGGACTTCGTGGCGCTCGCGGAGAAGGTGTCGGGCAAGCCGTTGCAGGAGCTGTTCCAGACCTGGCTGTTCACCAAGGGCAAGCCCGCGGTCGGTCCTAATGGGACGGTCGCGGCCCGTGCGTTCGCCGCTGCTCCGGCGAAGCCGAAGGCGTGGGACCAGATCCAGGCGAACCACCGCGCGCTGGCGGAGGCCGATCGGCACTGAAATTCGCTTGCCTGGCTGCGGGATCCTGGAGAGTTCCGCTCTCGGCAAGGAGGATTCG
This sequence comes from Amycolatopsis halotolerans, assembly GCF_042647905.1. NCBI lineage: Bacteria > Bacillati > Actinomycetota > Actinomycetes > Pseudonocardiales > Pseudonocardiaceae > Amycolatopsis > Amycolatopsis halotolerans. Next base: position 4,561 of record NZ_JBHRWI010000072.1, on the reverse strand, counting down.
GTGGCCATGAAAGTGCGGGCGCAGCTCCGCCACGCTCGGCTCGACGGCCGGGAGTGGCGGGTGCTGCGCCCTGATCCCGCTCTGGATACCGCGGTGCTGTACGAAAACGACCGGTACCCGCACATGTGCGTCGACCGCCGCGCGGCGTATCGGATCGGGGTGCTGTGGCTGCTGGCCGCGCGATCCCGGCATACGGTCATTCACCTGCCGTTGCGCGCCGGTCGGACTCCCGCCGAGCCGGAGTGCGCCGGTCGTCCGCTGGATCTCGTACTGAGCCAGCACACCGCGCAGCTGCGGGCATCGCACTGGCCCCGGCTGAGGGCGGCGCTCGGCCCGGCCCGGCCGCACACGGTGCGAATCCCGGCTGATCGGCGTCCGGTGGAGCGGCCGCACTGGCAGACCCGGGACCGGCTGCACGACCGGGTCCACGCCGACACGATGTTCCTGACCGGCAGCGCGGCAGTCTTCCGATTCACGGCGGAGTACTTCTTCGACCTCGCCTTCCTCGCTCCGGGGTCTGCTCCGGGCGAGGAAACGCCGCACCACGCGTGTTCGGACCTGAATTGCACAACTCGGGTGCTGGTCAATACGTACTGCCTGCACGTGCTTTACCGGGCGCACTGGCTGCCGCGTGCCGAGCTGGTCGGCGCACCCGACTAAACTCTCGGTGTGGCAGCCAGGAGTGTGCAGGCGCGGCGGATCGGGTGGTTCGCCGTGTTGGGCGTAGCCGTGCTGCTCACAGTGATGTGCGTGAGCCTGGTGTTCGCCGCGTTCCGCAACGACAACGCGATCGAATCGCACCTGGGCACCGCGACCGCGACGGTCGAGTCGGTGGCGTTCGACCGCACGATCATCCAGTACCAGACCCCGGACGGCATCGTGCACAGTCCGCCGACCGGGGTGCTGTACCCGTCAGGTCTCGCCGCCGGCCAACTGGTGGCGATCGAGTACGACGCGACCAACCCGGAACTGACCCGGGTCGCCGGCCGAACCGCGACGCTGACGCTGCTGCCGGTGGGGATGACGGTGCTGATCACGTGGCTGGTCGCGGGCCCGCTGCTGTGGTGGCTGCGCAGGCTGATCAAGCGGGACCGGTCCGCTCCGGAACCGATGCTCGCGAGGGCCTGAAGGCCTCCGGCCCAACGTCCGTGAGGGGAACCCTCACGGACTCTGATTCCCTCGGGGTTCCCCTCACGGACTTCAGTACTCAGGTCCCGACGGTCTCCTGCCACCAGCCGAGGACCTCATCAGCCACGCCGGGAGCCGCGACCAGCAACCCGTCCGTAGGCAGCGCGGCGTCCTCCCCGTGCTTGTCCAGCACCACCGCACCCGCCTCGATCGCCATCGCGACTGAGCCAGCGACATCCCATTCGTGGTAGCTGTGCAACACCGCCGCGGCCGCGTGCCCCAGCGCGACCTGTGCGATCGACAGCGCGGCCGACCCCAGCACCCGCACCCCGGCGTGTGCGGCCGCCGCTCGTTCGATGAACTCGCCCATTCCCGGCCACGGGCCCTTGCGCGCCAGTTCGGTGCAGACGATCGCCCCCGCCGTCCCGGAACGGTCCACCAGCTTCAGCGGCTTCCCATTGGCCCTGGCGCCGCGTCCGCGAGCGGCGGCGTAGATCTGCGCCCGGTACGGATCCGCGACCACGCCCACCACGGGGCCGCTCGCGTCGACCAGGGCGAGGCTGTACGCGCACCAAGGCACTCCGGCGACGTAGTTCGCGGTGCCGTCCACCGAATCGACCACCCAGCGGTATTCCGCGACGTCCGCGCCGTGGTCGGCCCCGAATTCGTGGCCCACCACCGGGATTCCGGGGAACTCCGCGGTCAGTACGCGCCGGGTGTGCCGTTCCAGGATCCGATCGGTGTCGGTGACCCAGTCGAACGGCGAATCCAGCGTCGCCGGGTGCGCGCCGCGGCCGGCGGTCGCGGTGATCACGTCGGTGGCGTCGTTCGCCAGCCGCCCCGCGACCTCGAGTGCTCGGGAGAGCAGCCCGGGTTCCACGGGCCGCGACGGCCTGGAGGACAAGAGGGTCATGCCTGCTTAGTCTGGGCGGTCCTGGTGTCCGGGACACGACCGGAAGATGACATGTCGTGGCGAATTCTTCGACGGTCGGCGCCCGATCGCGGACGCTGCGGAGTGTTTCGCCGCCGTTGGCCGGTCGGTTACGCGGGATTGGCCCGCCCTGCCTGCGGTTTTGCGACAGTGACGTTGTGCGAGTCGCCATAGTCACCGAAAGTTTCCTGCCCCAGGTGAACGGCGTGACGAATTCCGTTCTGCGGGTCGTCGAGCACCTGGTCGAATCCGCGCACGACGTGCTGGTCGTCGCGCCGGGGCCGGGCCCGGCGAGTTACCGCGGCGCTCCGGTCGTCCGCATTCCGGCGCTGGACTTCCCCGGCGTGAACTCGCTGCCGATCGGCCTGCCGACGCGCACCGTGCTGACCGCGCTGGCCGATTTCGGCCCGGACGTCGTGCACCTGGCCTCGCCGTTCGTCGTCGGCGCGCGCGGGCTCGCCGCGGCCAGACGGCTGCGGGTTCCGTCGATCGCGGTCTACCAGACCGACATCGCCGGGTTCGCCACGTCATACGGTTTCGGCATCGGCGCGCGGGCGGCCTGGCGCTGGGTGCGCCGGCTGCACTCGCGGGCCGACCGGACGCTCGCGCCGTCGTCGGACTCGATCGAACAGCTGAAGCTGCACGGCGTTCCGCGCGTGCACCGCTGGGCTCGCGGCGTGGACATCAGCCGCTTTTCCCCGGCGCACGCGGACCCGGCGCTGCGCGCGGAACTCGCGCCGAACGGCGAGCTGCTGGTCGGGTTCGTCGGACGGCTCGCTCCGGAGAAGGAGGTCGACCGGCTGACCGTGCTGGCCGGGATACCGGGCGTGCGCGTGGTCGTGATCGGCGACGGACCGGAGCTGCCAGCGCTGCGGGAACGGTTGCCTGGCGCGGCTTTCCTCGGCGCGAAGTACGGCGACGAGCTGTCGGTCGCGTACGCGAGCCTCGACGTCTTCGTGCACACCGGGCCGCACGAGACGTTCTGTCAGGCGGTGCAGGAGGCGATGGCGTCCGGGCTGCCGGTGCTCGCGCCGGACGCGGGCGGGCCGAAAGACCTCGTGCTGCCGGGCCGGACCGGGTATCTGCTGCCCGCCGACCGCGAGTCGTTCGGCCTGGCGCTGGTGTCCAAGGTCGACGACCTGCGGGACGCGGCGTTGCGGGCGCGGCTCGGCGAGAAGGCGCGGAAAGTGGTCCTGGGCCGGACGTGGCCCGCGGTGTGCCGGGAGCTGGTCGGGCACTACGAAGCGGTACAGGGCCGAGTCGCGCGTGCGGCTTGAGCCATGCACATCGTCCAGCTGGCGAACTTCTACGGACCGCGGTCCGGCGGGTTGCGGACCGCGCTGAACCACCTCGGTGCGGGGTATGTCGCCAGCGGGCACCGGGTGACGCTGGTCGTGCCCGGGCGGCGGTACGCGGTGGAAAGCCTGCCGACGGGCGTGTGCCGGTATTCGTTGCCTGCCTTGCAGATTCCCGGCACCGGCGGTTATCGCGCGGTTGATCCGCAGCGGGTGCGGGCGGTGTTGCGGCGGCTGGAGCCGGATCGGCTGGAGGTGTCCGATCGGCTGACGTTGCGAGGGATGGGCGTCTGGGCTCGGCGCAATGGCGTGCCCAGCATGGTGATCTCGCACGAGCGGCTGGACCGGTTGCTGGAGCAGTTTCTCTTGCCGGGGGCGATGGCTCGGCACGTCGCGGATGTCGCCAATCGGCGGATGGCCGCCTCGTACGACACGGTCGTTTGCACTACTGCCTTCGCGCACGCGGAGTTCGAACGGATCGCCGCGCCGAATGTTCGGCGGGTGCCGCTGGGGGTGGATCTGGCTACCTTCGCGCCGTCGATGCGGGATTCGGGATGGCGGTCGGCGTTGGCCGGTGGCGCTGACGCGTTGATTGTCCATTGTGGTCGGTTGTCGCCGGAGAAACACGTTGAGCGGAGCGTGGATACGGTCGCCGAGCTGACCGAGTCCGGGGCGCGGGTGCGGTTGGTGATCGCGGGCGACGGGCCGCGGCGGCGGGCGTTGGAACGGCGGGCTCGGGGCTTGCCGGTGACGTTCCTCGGCTTCTTGGCTGGGCGCGGGGAGGTGGCTCGGTTGCTGGCCAGCGCGGATGTTTCGCTGGCTCCGGGGCCGCACGAGACGTTCGGGTTGGCGGCGTTGGAGGCGCTTGCTTCGGGTACGCCGGTGGTGGTTTCGGCGTCGTCGGCGTTGCGGGAGATCGTGCGGCCGGGGTGCGGGGCCGCGGTGGATGACTACGCGCCGGCGTTCGCCAGTGCGGTGACCGGATTGCTGGACAGCCCTGAAGAGATCAGGCGCGCGGCCGCTCGGGCGCGTGCGGAGGAGTTCGCCTGGCCGATCTCGGTACGGGGAATGCTCGCCGCGCTCGGCTGACGAAAGTCCGTGAGGGGAACCCTGAGCTTGAGTTTTAAGGTCCGGGTGTCGGAGGGTGCACCCGGTTGGTCATGGGTGAAGCCCTTGGTTGATCATTCTTCTTGCGACAGAAGGAAGA
>NZ_JBHRWI010000071.1:0-35381 GCF_042647905.1 Amycolatopsis halotolerans | reverse complement strand
GACCACCGCCGAACCGTGACCAACCACGCTTAAGTTCCTGGCATTGACTCTGATTCCCTCAGGGTTCCCCTCACGGACTACTGTCTCGTCGGCACCAGGCCGGTCAAAACGGGGCTGGGCTCTCGCTGCCCCCGGGCTGCGATCACCGGAGGGCGCGACCTCAACCCGCCGAAGCGGTCTCCTCGGCCGGATGCCGCCGCACCGCCTCGCTCGTGCCCGTCGCCAGGTGCGCCAGCACAAGCCGTTCCACTCGCTCGACATCGCGGTCCACGATCGCCTCGTACAGGAGTTCGTGTTCCGCCGCCATGGCTTCCAGGTCGTCGTGCTGGCCCAGCAGCCACCGCATCCGGCTGCGCAGCGTCCGTTCCAGTTCGCCGAGCAGTTCGTTCGCCGACAGCGACGTCACGACCTCGTGGAAATCCGCGGCCGCGCGGCGGGCCGAGACCGCGTCGCCAGCGCGGGCGGCGCGCAGTTCCGTGTCCAGCACCTCTCGCAGCCGGGTCAGGCCCTCGCGGGTGCGACGCTGTGCGGCGAGCCGGAAAGTGAGGCCCTCGAAAGCCGTGCGCACCTCGTTGAGGTCCGCGACATCCGAGGCGGTGAACTCCCGCACCACCGACCACGACCGGGGCCGCGGCGTCACCAGGCCCTCGTTTCCCAGCGCGCGCAACGCATCCCGCACCGGCACCCGGCTCACGCCCATCTCCGCGGCCAGGTCCCGTTCGACCAGCTTGCTGCCGGGAACGCGCGTGCCGTCGAGGATTTCGTTGCGCAGCCGTTCCGTCACGCGCTCCGATTCCGAGGCGAAACCCGGCTCCATCCGATCCCCTCCCGCCGCTGTCACCGACAGTATCGGCGAACCTTCCCCCAGGTTCCCGGAAAAACCCGCCCCCGGCAAGGTCTGGCCGCCAGGTTCCGCCGTTTGGTATACCTAAATGCACCGACGGAAGGAACCCGATGCGTACTCGCTGGCGCGCGCGCCATGTGCTGGCCCACCAGAACGGACAGCACGTCCTGCTGGAAAACGGCGAGGTCGTGTGGGAGGACGACGTCGTCACCTACGTCGGCCCGCGGTATGCCGGAACGGCCGACCTGGACGTCGACCTCGGCGAAGCGCTCGTCCTCCCGGGCCTCATCGACCTCGACGCGCTGACCGATGTGGACCATCTTGTCCTCGATTCCTGGGCCACGGCGGACCGTGCGACCGGGCTGCAGTGGTCCGAGGACTACTTCGCGCACCGCCGCCGCGACGTCTTCACGCCGGAAGAACGGCAGACCATTCGCGAGTACGCGCTCGTTCAACTGGCACTGCACGGCATCACCACGTTCATGCCGATCGCGTCGGAGGTCCATTCGTCGTGGGCCGAGCCGTACGAGGAACTCGTCGCGATGGCGGACTTCTCCCGGAACCTCGGGCTGCGCGGATATCTGGGCCCTGCTTACCGTTCCGGCGTCAATGTGGCCACTGTGGACGGTACGCGAACGGTCGCCTTCGACGAGCCCCGCGGCGAGGAGGGACTGGCCGACGCGCTGCGGTTCCTCGACCACGTAACAGAACTGGACGATCCGCTCGTCAACGGCGTTCTGTTGCCGTGCCGCATCGAAACCCTCACCGAAGACCTGATGCGCGCCACCGCCGACGCGGCGCGGCAGCGTGACGTCCTGGTGCGGCTCCACTGCCTGCAAGGCGTGCTGGAGCGGGAGCTGATCCTGGACCGTTACGGCGTAACCCCGCTGGAAATGCTCAAGCGCACCGGCCTGCTCGGCGACCGGCTGCTGATCCCGCACGGCCAGGTCCTCGACCGCCACCCCGACGTCTACGGCGAGGACCGCGGCGACGTCGCCGCGCTCGCCGCAGCCGGTGCGTCGGTGATCCATTGCCCGCTCACGTCCTTCCGCTACGGCCACGCCCTGCGCTCCTTCCGCGATTACCGCGAAGCGGGCCTGAACCTGTGTCTGGGCACCGATTCCTTCCCGCCGGACCTGGTGCGCGGCATGGACGTCGGCGTGCATCTGGCGAAGGTGATGGGCGACCGCGCCGACGCGGCTCCGGCGGAGTGGTACGTCGAAGCCGCGACGCTCGGCGGCGCCCGCGCGCTCCGCCGCGACGACCTCGGCAAGCTGGCTCCGGGAGGGCAGGCGGACCTCGTCGCGTTCCGTGTCGGCGACCTGCGCGACGGTGTGCGGGACGATCCGATCCGGACGTTCCTGCTCAGCGGAACCGCCCGCCAGGCAACGCATTCCGTCGTCGCGGGCCGGCCGGTGCTGGTCGACGGACACGTCCCCGGCGTCGACGAGGAGGGCCTCCGCCGCCGTGCGCAGGCGTTGTTCGAGAAGATGCGCGCCGCGTATTCGGAGCGGGACGTCGAACGCCGGGAGACGGGGGAGTTGTTCCCTCCGACCTTCCCGGCGTTCCAGGAATGACCCGGCTGTTGTCTGTGCGGGGCCGAGGGACTCTGATTCCCCAATGCCAGGAACTCAAGCCGCGTTGATCTCGGCCCGCTGATCGTCCACAAAGGACGCCAACTGTGCCGAAATGACCGATTTGTCGCCATGTGACCGCGTCTTGAGGTCTGTGAGGGGAACCCTGAGGGAATCAGATTCCCTCAGGGTTCCCCTCACAGACCACAACCTGGCTTCCGTTCCCGGGCCCGGGGCCCACAGCGACGCGCGCTCAACCGGATCGAGCCAGCTGAGCTGCGGAAACACGCCAGCAGCACGTCCACATCACAATCTTAAGTTCCTGGCATTGACTCCAATTCCCGCAGAGTTCCCCGCGCGGACCGGGGCTATCGCCGCGAGACGACAGCCCCGCCCTTCACCACGAGCCGCCGCGGAGGATGGGACACGACGGCTTCGGCCGGGTACACTGCGTCTATCAAGAAGAAATCAGCGTGGTCGCCGATCCGCAGGCCGTAATCCTTGAGCCGTAACGCTTTCGCGCCGCCGTATGTCGCCGCGTGCAGCGCGAGTTCGATCTCCGGGTCGGTGCGGAACGAGCTGCGGTACGCCAGGTGCATGGTGCGCGTCAGCATGTCGCCGTCGCCGTACGGGCCCCACAGGTCGCGGATGCCGTCGTTGCCGCACGCGGCGTTCGCGCCCGCTGCCCGCATCTTGGCCAGCGGCGGCACCGGCCGGTCGTACACCGCCGCGGTGGTGAGCGTGATCTGCTGCTCCGCGAGGCCCTCGAGCAGCCGGTCCTGCTGCGCGTCCGGGATGCCGCAGATGCCGAACGCGTGCCCGATCGCGACCTTCCCGGCGAGGCCGAGCGCCTTCGTCCGCTCGATGACGAGCTCGATTTCCCAGGCGCCGAGCAGACCTTCGTCGTGCAGGTGCAGGTCGACGCCGCAGCCGTGCCGCGCGGCGATGTCGAAGATCGCGTCGAGATGCCCGCGCGGATCGCGGTCGTAGCCCGCCGGGTCGATGCCGCCGACGTTCTCCACGCCGGATGCCACCGCCCGTTCCAGCAGTTCCAGCGTGCCGGGCCGGGTGAGCAGGCCGCCCTGGGGGAAGGCGACCTGCTCGACGGTGACCCGGCCGCGATGCCGCGCCGCCGCCTCCCGCACCGCCTCGATGCCGGACAGTCCCAGTTCGGGGTCGACATCGGTGTGCGTGCGGACGAAGGAAGTGCCGTTCGCGATCATCGCGCCGAGCAGCGCGGCCGCGGGCTCGGGCGAGGGGAGCCCGAATTCCTTGCGGCGGCGCTGTTCGTTCGAGATCCGGTCGGCGAGGACCGAACCCGAGGTGTTCGGCGCCCAGGGGAGGCCCCACAGGGTCTTGTCGACATGGCAGTGGGCGTCGACGAGGCCGGGCAGCAGCAGTGCGCCGCCGCCGTCCTCCACCGGGACGTCGGCCGGGACCTCGGCCGGTCCGAACCCGGCGATCCTGCCGTCGCGCACCAGCACGTCCGTCGGATCGCCGCCGCCGGGCCGGACGTTGCGCAGCACCAGGTTCACGCGACACCAGCCTCGGCGCGGACGGTCGGCTCGCGCCGCTCGGAGGTGGCGAGGCTGACGCCGACCGTGAGCACGACGTTGACGACGATCGCGAGCAGGCCGGGATTGAGTCCCCACAACGTGTTCTTCGAGGCGAGAACCGTCCACGCGACGATCGCGACGCCGACCACGAGCCCGGTCGCCGCGCCGGCCTTGGTCAGCCGCCGCCACACCAGCCCCAGCACGATCGCCGGGAAGAACTGGGACACGCCGTTCTGGCCGGTCAGCAGCAGGTTCACCAGGAGCGCGGGCTGGAAGATCGCGAACAGCAGCGCCACCGCGGTCACCACGACGACCAGGCCGCGCGACAGCCGGAACACGCCCAGTTCGGAGGTCTTCGGCCGCAGGACGCCTTGGTAGACGTTGCGGGCCAGCAGCGTCGCGGACTGCAGGAGCAGCAGGCTGATCGGCACGATGGCGGCCAGCGCGCCCGCGCCGCCGACGAGGCCGACGACCCACGACGGCATGGTCTTCAAGGTCAGCGATAGCAGCGCGCCGTTGCTGGCGCTGCCCTTCAGTCCGGGCACGACCAGCAGCGCGGCGAACCCGACGAACAGCGTCAGCGCGATCAGGATCTGGTACAGGGGAAGGTAAATCGCGTTGCGGCGGATCGTCTGCTCGGACTTCGCGGTGTACATCGCGGCCAGCGCGTGCGGGAACATGAAGAACGCCGCGCTCGTCACGATCAGGGTCGACATCATCCACGGCACGCCGAGCGGGCTGCCCGGCGCCGGTACGCCGAGGAAGCCGGGGTGCTGTGCCTGCACGGTGTCGATGAGATGCCCGAAGCCGCCGAAGTAGTGCACCGGAATCGCGATGCCGACGATCAGCACGGTGCCGATCAGCAGGATGTCCTTGAGCACCGACACCCACGCGGCGGCCTTCATGCCGGACGCGTAGACGAACACCGCGATCAGCACCACCGCGAGGACCATGCTGGTGACCCGGTTGATGCCGGTCGTCGTCTCGACGATCTGGCCGAGGCCGAGCAGCTGTGCCTCGATGTAGGGGATCATGAACGCCACGCCGACGATCGCGGTCAGCGCGCCGAACCACGGACTGCGGAAGCGGTGGGTGAAGAAGTCCGCTTGCGTGACGAGGTTGTGCTTCTTCGCGTACCTCCACAATGGAGGGAGGAAGAAGTAGGACAGGACGAAGGCGCACGTGCCGTAGCCGGCGATGTAGAACGCGGCGCCGCCGTTGGCGTAGGCGAACCCGGAGGCGCCGAGATAGGTGAAGGTCGAGTAGGTCTCGCCCGCGGCGAGCACCCAGAACAGCAGCGTCCCGTACGACCGGCCGGCGACTGTCCACTGCTCGAGGTTCATCTGCTTCCGGCCGCGCGCGGCCAGTCCGATGACCACCGCCAGCGCCACCACGGCCAGCGCCACCACCGCGCCCGCGTTCATCGCTGCTCCTGCTCGGTTTCGGCGGCGCTCGGGCGCCGGATGCGGTCGGCTACGCCGAGGAAGACGGGCGTGAGGGCAACCCAGAGGAGGATCCAGAACCCGATCTCGGGCAGGAACCAGATCCGGCCGTCGCCGCTGAACCAGGGCAGGCCGCCGATCATCGCCACGTAAGGGGTGAAGGCCACCGCGGCCACCACTGCGGAACGCTTCATCGCGCACACCCTTCGTTGTTTGGTATACCATAAGCGCGGCAGGTGGCGGGTTGTCAAGGGTGCGCCGGGGAACGATGCGGGCTCGCGACCGTTCCGGGCCGCTGGTGGCGGTTGCTGCGCTGGTGATGGCGCAAAGTGGGTTCGGCGGATGCCGGGCGCGGTCTGGTGGCCGGTTGTCCGATGTGGACGCGGCTGGCCGGGCTGTGGTGTCCGGTGTGCGCTTTGGTAGACCGAATCACCTGGGTAAACCGGTCGCCCGCGCATCCTCTTGGCGGTTACCGTGCCGTCGAGAGGGGGACGTGATGAGCAACCCGACGACGGAGCTGTGGCGCCCGACCGGCCCGGCCGAGCTGGAGCTGGTGCGCGAGTCCGGCTGGCGCGCGTGGCCGCCGCGGCTGCCGGAACAGCCGATCTTCTACCCGGTGCTGAACGAGGACTACGCGGTGAAGATCGCGCGGGACTGGAACGTCCGGTACGACGGCGCGGGGTACGTGACCCGCTTCCGCGTCGAAACAGCGTTCCTGGACCGCTATCCGGTGCGGCAGGCGGGCGGCGAAACGATCCTGGAGCTGTGGGTTCCGGCCGAGGAGCTGGCGGAGTTCAACGCGCACCTGGTCGGGCAGGTCGAGGTCGTGCACGAGTTCCGTTGAGCGATCGGCTCGTGAGTGCCTGTCCCGGTTCTAACCGTGATCGCCGCTCACGAGCCCGCCGGACAGTCCGCGGAAGCACCGGACCGCCAGTTCGACCGGCGCCGCCTTCTCGTCAGTCCCCGCCCAGATCTCCAGCGAAATCCGGATCGCGTCCGTCGCCGCCGCCGCGACCAGGTGCACCGTCACCTCGTCCGTCTCCGGTGCCAGCCGTGCCAGCACCGGACGCAGCCGGGTCTCGGATTCGCCGTTCACCCGGTGCCACACGGCGGCCAGAGCCGAATCGTCTCCGCTCGCCGCGAGCAGCAACCCGCGCGTCCAGGAGAACTCCTGGGTGGCGTCGGCGGCGGAGATCGTCTTGTGGATCGCGTCCTCGACCGCCTGAAGCAGCGGCGTCCCTTCGGGCGTCGACGCGAGGTGTTCCCGCCACGAATCGGCGCCGACGACCAGCAGCGGAGCGACCGCGTCCTCTTTGGTGCGGAAGTAGCGGTAGAAGGTGCGCGGCGCGACGCCCGCCGCGGCGGCGATCGCTTCCGCGGTCGTCCCCTGCGCGCCATGCTCGGTGAACAGGCGCGCGGCGGCGCGGGCGATGTCGAGTTGCGTCGCCGCTTTGCGCCGTTCGGTCAGGGTCGGGGTCTTTCCGCTCACCAGGGCCACGCTACCCGATTGCTGCCAAGGGTGCCCATCTCGCCAGAGTGGCACAGTCTGCCATCTAGGCGTAACGTGACGGTTGGAGAAAGGAGCGGACCATGAACCGTTACGAAGGACGCCGCGTGCTGGTCACCGGAGCGGGCTCGGGCATCGGGCAGGCGACGGTCCTGCGGATGCTGGCCGAGGGCGGGCGTGTCGTCGCCGCTGATGTGAGCGAAGCGGGACTGGCGGACACCGTCGAGAAGGCAGGCGACGCGGCGGACCGGCTGGGCACTGTGGTGGTGAACGTCGCCGACGAAGCGTCGGTGAAGGCTGGGGTCGCGTCGGCGGTCGAGCAGCTCGGCGGGCTGGACGCGGTCGTCAACGCCGCGGGCATCCTGCGGTCGGCGCACACCCACGAGATGCCGGTCGAGGCGTTCGAGCAGGTGCTGCGCGTCAACCTGGTCGGCACGTTCCTGGTGATCCGCGAGTCGATCCCGGCGCTGCGCGAGGGTTCCGCGCCCGCGGTGGTCAACTTCAGCTCGACGTCGGCGATGTTCGCGCACCCGTACATGGCAGCGTACGCGGCGAGCAAGGGCGGCATCCAGTCGATGACGCACGCGCTGGCGTCCGAATACGCGAAGGACGGCATCCGCTTCACCGCCGTCCAGCCCGGTTCGATCTCGTCCGGCATGACCGACGGCAGCGGCAAGAGCAAGCAGAGCGTCGGCCCCGGCTTCCCCGAGGACGCCGATTTCACCCTGCTCGGCAAGCTGCTTCCCGCGCTGGGCCAGGGCTTCGCCGGTCCGGAGACGGTCGCGTCGGTCGTCGCGATGCTCGCCAGCGAGGACGCCGCGTTCATCACCGGCACCGAGGTCCGCATCGACGGCGGCACGCACTTCTGATGCGCGATTTGTTCAAGAACCGGCGGGCGGGCAGGCCGTAGCTTCGCGGCATGACAAAGTTCTCGACCGCGCGCCGCGAGGCTCCGCGATGATCCTCCTGACCGGCGGGCTCGGCATGATCGGCGCGCACACGGCCAGGGCGCTCGCCGATCTCGGGGAAGACGTGCTGGTCACCGGGCACCGGCGGACGGACGTCCCGTCGTTCCTGGCGGGCCGGGTCGCCGTGGAAACGCTCGACGCGACCGACCGGGACGCCTTCCTCGCGCTCGGCGACCGGTACGACATCACCGCGATCGTCCACCTGGCGGGCAGCATCCCGGGCGACGACCCGGTCGCGTTCTTCCGGACGGACCTCGCCGGCTTGACCAACGCCCTGGACGCGGCCCGGACGTGGCAGGTGCGGCGGTTCGCGGTCGCGAGCAGCCTCGGCGTGTACGTCGGCCGCGACGAGCCGTCCTGGCACGAGGAGCTGCCGCTGCCGACCGCGGATCTGCCGCATCTGATCGTGGCGTTCAAGAAAGCCGTCGAACCGCTGACGACGCACAGCCTGCGGGGGAGCGGCGTCGAGCCGGTGGTGCTGCGGATCGGGACCGTGTGGGGGCCGCTCGTCGACCCGGAATCGCCGTTCTTCCCGATTCCGTCGTATCTCAACGCGGGCCTGCGCGGCGGCACGCCGCGCTCGCTGGTCGCCGACGAGGGGTTCGACTGCTGCTACGCACCGGATGCCGGGCGTGCGATCGCCTCGCTGATGACGGCACCTTCGCTGAAGCATCAGACATACAACGTGTCGAGCGGACAGCCGGTGACGAACCGGGAGTTCGCGGAGGCGTTGGCGGAGCTGGTGCCAGGTCTTCCGGACCAGCTTCAACCCGGCGGGGAAACCGGTCCGTATCTGGATATTTCGCGGCTCAGGGAGGAAACGGGTTTCGCGCCGGAGTTCGACGTGCGGGCGGCGGTGGCGGATTACGCCGAGTGGCGGAAGACGAATCCGCGCTGATCGACCGGCCACAGTGGACGGTCCGGGCGGTGGTGCGAGAATGGCCGGATGGCAGCGGAACAGGGCGTCGAATCCGAGACGGACCGGGTCGTCCGGCAGCTCCGGGACGAGATCCTGGACGGGGCGCGCAAACCCGGCAGCAAGCTGGTCGAACGGGATCTCGCCGCGGACCTGGGCGTGAGCCGGGTCCCGGTGCGGGACGCGCTGAAGGCGCTGGTCGCGGAAGGCCTGGTCACGCCGAGGCCGCGGACGTGGGCGGTGGTGCGGGAGTTCAGCGCGAGCGATATCGCGGACCTGCAGGAAGTGCGTGCCGCGCTGGAAGTCCTGACGTTCAAGCTCGCTGCGACCCGGCATTCGCGTGCCGGGTTGGATCAGCTCCGCGCCGCTTTGGCGGAGGAAACCGCCGCTGCCGCTGCCGGGGACGCGGTGACGGCGCACCGCGCGGCGGCCGATTTCCACGAGGCCGTGACGGCGATGGCGGGGAATGAACTGCTGAACGAGCTGGAACTGACGCTGCGCAGCCGGATGCGGTGGCTGCTGGGGCAGCACGAGGATCTGGAGCGGGTGGCGGGGGAGCACCGGGCGCTGTACGACGCTATTGCGCGGCGGGATGTGGACACCGTCGAGGCGCTGTTGATGGAGCACATGGAGAGCGGACGGCATTTGCGCGGGCTGGGGCGCGAGGAGGATTGAGGCCCTGGGCAACTGCCCGTGCGTGCCGGGAGTCGCCGATCCCCGGGAGCGCAACGAGATCGAGCGCTGAGTCGCGCACCCGGCGCAGTCGGAGAGCGATTCGACGGCGCGAATCGCCACCGGGCTAAAGAGCGAACGGCCGCCAGTTCGCCCGGCGGCTGGGGTGCGGGCGGCTGCGGAATCTCCGGTGCCGGACGCGACCGAACCGAGACCGGCGGACGGCACCGGGACCTCCGCCCGGACAACCCCCGCTGCCGCCCGCCGGAGATCAGGCGTAGACGATCCCGTCCACGTCTCCCCGGATCTCGGTGCCGATCTTCCGCGCCAGCAAGTCATCCAGCCGGTCCAACGGCCCGATCAACGCACGGCCACCGGCCCGCGCCACCCGGATCGCGGCGTCCACCTTCGGTTTCATCGAACCTTCGGCGAACTCCAGCTTCCCGATCGCCTCAGCCGAAGCCGTCAGGATGTCCCGCTGGTGCGGCGTTCCCCAGTTCTCCGTGACGTAATCCGCGTCCGTCAGCATGATCAGCGTGTCCGCGCCCAGTTCCGCACTCAGCGCGGCGCCGGCCAGATCCTTGTCCACCACAGCTTGCATCCCGGTCTGCCGCTTGCCGTCCGGGTCCGTCTTCACCGGCACGCCGCCACCGCCGACGCAAACGACGAGGTGGCCGTTTTCCAGCAGCAGCCGCACTAATGGCGCCTGCACGACGCGGATCGGCTCCGGGGACGGCACCACCCGGCGGAACGCGCCGCCGTCGCGGGCGATGGTCCAGCGGTACTCGGCGGCTGCTTCCGCCGCGTCCTGCGCGGAGTACTGCGGGCCGATCAACTTGGTCGGGCGTTCGAAAGCCGGGTCCTCCTCGTCGACCACCGTCGTCGAGATCAGGGCGACTACCTCGCGTTCGCCGCCGAGAGCGTTCGACAGTTCCTGCTGGATCACGTATCCGATCATGCCTTGCGTCTCGGCGCCGAGAATGTCCAGCGGATAGGCCGCGACATCCTGGTACGCCAGGTTCTGCAGCGCCAGCAAACCCACCTGCGGCCCGTTGCCGTGGATGATCACCAGTTCGTGCTCGCGGGCCAGGCCGGCCAGCGCCTGGCAGGTCGACCGCACGTTCGCCCGGAGCCGGTCGGCCGTCATCGGCTCTCCGCGCTTCGCGAGGGCGTTGCCGCCGAGGGCCACGACTACCCGCATCCTTGTCCTCCTCGCCCGCCGGTCCAGGACCGGTGCCTGCATCAGCATAGATGGTATACCATATTGGCGAGCAGGGTTCGGCAGGAAAGGCGGCGGCGATGCACGCAATGGCGATCGCGTTGTCGATGGATGCTGTGGTCGCCGAGAGGGTGCGCGAAGGGGCTCTGCTGGGGGAAGTGCACTCTGTGTTCCGACGGGTGCTGAACGTTGTCACGCAGCAAGATCAGCTCGTCGCCTTCGGTGCTTCCACCGTGGATGACGCTCCGTGGACGATACGGGTGGAAGTCGACGACTGGTGTCGGCATCAGGTGCAAGCCGGGGCGCCCGCGGTGGTCACAGCGCACGGTGCGACGTTCGGGGCTGCTTCGGTCAAATTCAGAAACCCGTACATCTGGTATGCCAAAGAAATACCGTTGATTCTCGACCGGGCGGAGCTGGCTGCCCGGGCGAGGTTGCTCGACGAGCTGCTCACAGAGCACGGCGTCCCCGGCGGGATGCTGGAAGGCGGAAAGCCCGACCCGTTCCAAGCGGCGGTCGGTATCCGGCTGCGCCAAGGACAAACAGCGCTCACCCAGGCCCTCCGGCGAAACGACACCGAAGCCGCGCGAAAGGCCGCCGAAGGGCTCGTCGGTCTCGGCCCGGGTCTCACGCCCGCCGGGGACGACTTCCTCTCCGGCCTGGCCCTCGTCGCGGCACAACCAGGCAGCCGCACCACAAGCTTTCCCCGCCTGGGCGAGAAAGTCCTCGCCCGCACGACGCTGCTGAGCGCCACCACCTTGCGCGAGGCCCGAACGGGCCGAGCCAGGGAAAGCCTCCTCGACCTCCTGCGCCGGCTCCTCGAGCCCGGCGGCGGGACCGGCCTGGCGGGCGCCGTCGCGCGCGTCGCCGCCATCGGCCACACCTCCGGGACCGACCTGCTCTCGGGCGTGGCCGCCGGACTCCGCCTGGAAAGCGAAATGAGAGGTTCCGTGTGACTGTCACAGCGGTGATCAAGAAGAACACCTATTTCGACTCGGTGTCCTTGATGTCCATCTCCACCAAGGCCAACCAGGCCGACGGCGTGGACCAGGCGTTCGTCGCGATGGGCACCGAGATGAACAAGGGCGTGCTGGACAACCTCGGCCTGCTCACGCCGGAACTCGCGGACGCGGCCAACGGCGACCTGATGATCGTCGTGGTGACCAAAGAGGGCACAGAAGACGTCGACGAAATCCTCGCGCGCATCGAAGAACTGCTCGTCCGCAAGCCGCCCGCCGAAGGCGAGACGGCCGTCGTGTACCGCACGATCGAGTCCGCCGCCCAGGGGAACGCGAACCTGGCGATCATCGCGGTCAACGGCGCCTACGCCGCCCGCGAGGCGCGCAAAGCGCTCGAGAACGACCTGCACGTGCTGCTGTTCAGCGACAACGTTCCGGTCGAGGACGAGATCGCGCTCAAGAACCTCGCCCACGACAAGGGTTTGCTGATGATGGGCCCGGATTGCGGCACCGCGATCATCAACAACACCGGCCTTTGCTTCGCGAACGCCGTGCGCCCCGGTTCGGTCGGCATCGTCGCCGCGTCGGGCACCGGCTCGCAGGAGGTCAGCGTCCGGGTGCACGCGCTCGGCGGCGGGATCTCGCAGCTCATCGGCACCGGCGGACGCGACCTGAGCGCCGAGGTCGGCGGCATCATGATGATCGACGGCATCCGCGCGCTGGCCGCCGACGACCGGACCGACGCGATCGTCCTCGTCTCGAAGCCCCCGGCGCCGGAGGTCGAGAAGAAGGTTCTCGCCGAGATCGCCGACGCGGGCAAACCGGTCGTCGTCTACTTCATCGGCGGCTCCGAGGAAGCGGTCGCCGCCGCGGGCGGGCACTTCGCCGCCACCAGCCAGGACGCCGCGCTCCAGGCCGTCTGGCTCACCACCGATCCGGTCGCCGAGGTGCCCGCGCTGGACGCCGCGCACGTCGCCGCCGTGCGAGCGAAGCTCAAGCCGGGACAGCAGTACGTCCGCGGCATCTTCTGCGGCGGAACGCTGTGCGACGAATCGATGTACGCGCTGCTCAACGCGGGCGAGGACGTCTGGAGCAACATCCAGAAGAACCCCGAGTTCGTCCTCCCCGCCGGGGCCGCCAGCCGCGGCCACACCTTCCTCGACTTCGGCGACGACGAGTTCACCAACGGCCGTCCGCACCCGATGATCGACCCGTCGCTGCGCCTCGAACGCCTCGTCCGCGAGGCCGCCGACCCGACCGTCGCCGTGCTCGTCATGGACTTCGTGCTCGGCTTCGGCTCGCACGAAGACCCGGTCGGCGTGACGCTGCCCGCCATCGCTGAAGCCAAGCGCGTGGCCGAAAAAGACGGCCGTCACCTCGAAATCGTCGGCTATGTCCTCGGCACCGACCTCGACACCCCCGCGCTCGCCGGCCAGGTTGCCGCGCTCGAGGCGGCCGGGGTGACCGTCGCCCGCAGCAGCACCGAAACGGGCCAGTACGTCCGCGCCATCATCGGGAAGGAAGCCACCGCATGAGCACCCCCACCACCCGGTTGTTCGGGAGCGACCTCGACGTCGTGAACGTCGGCCTCACCATGTTCGCCGACGATATCGCCGCGCAGGGCGGGAAGGTCACTACCCTCGACTGGACCCCGCCGGGCAACGGGAAGCCGGACGTCATCGCGGCGCTCGACGCCCTCGAAAAGCCCGAACTGGCCGAGAAGATCGCCGCCGCGAACGCCGAGGCCGTCGACCGGATCACCAACGCCAAGCCGATGCTGGTCGGCTTCGGCCGCGCGCTCGACGTCGTCCCCGGCATGACGCCGAAGACCATCCTGCACGCGGGTCCGCCGATCACCTGGGATCGGATGTCCGGCCCGATGAAGGGCGCGGTCACCGGTGCACTCGTCTTCGAGGGGCTCGCGAAAGACCTCGACGAGGCCGCGGAAGTGGCTGCCAGCGGCGAAATCACCTTCGAGCCGTGCCACGAACACGACTGCGTCGGCTCGATGGCCGGGGTGACGTCCGCGTCGATGTACATGCACATCGTCAAGAACGAGACGCACGGCAATTACGCCTACACCAATCTGTCCGAGCAGATGGCCAAGATCCTCCGCATGGGCGCGAACGACGAGAGCGTCATCGAGCGTCTCGTGTGGATGCGCGACACCCTCGGTCCGATGCTCCAGGAGGCCATGGAAATCGGCGACCCGATCGACCTGCGCCTCATGCTCGCCCAGGCTGTCCACATGGGAGACGAGTGCCACAACCGCAACATCGCGGGCACCGTGCTGCTGTTCCAGGCGCTCGCGCCCGCGTTGCTGCAGACGAATTTCAGCACGGAGAAGAAGAAAGAGGTCTTCGACTTCATCGCGAGTTCGGACTACTTCTCCGGCCCGACGTGGATGGCGATGGCCAAGGCCGCGCTCGACGCCGCGCACGGCATCGAAGGGTCCACTGTGGTCACCACGATGGCGCGAAACGGCGTGGAATTCGGCATTCGCGTCAGCGGGCTGCCGGGCAACCACTGGCTGACCGGACCGGCCCAGAAGGTCGTCGGCCCGATGTTCGCCGGGTACAAACCGGAGGACTCCGGGCTGGACATCGGCGACAGTGCCATCACCGAGACCTACGGCTTCGGCGGTTTCGCGATGGCCGCCGCGCCGGCGATCGTCGCGCTCGTCGGCGGCACGGTCGCGGACGCGGTGCGCTACACCCGAGACATGGCCGCGATCACCACCGCCTCGAACCCGAACGTCACCGTTCCGTCGCTCGGCTTCACCGGCCTGCCGACCGGAATCGACGTCCGGAAGGTGCTCGACGCGGGCATCCTGCCGGTCATCAACACCGCGATCGCGCACAAGGAAGCGGGCATCGGCATGATCGGCGCGGGCATCACGCATCCGCCGGCCGAAGCGTTCGAGAAGGCGGTCATCGCCCTCGCGGAAAAGCTCGCCGGGACTGATGCGCCATGACTACGCCGACAGTAGAGAACGGTCTCGAATCCGAATTCGAGCATTCGCCGGTCCCGCAATCCCACCGCAAGTCGCTCTGGACGGTTTCGGCCGTGTGGTTCGGCTTCCCGATGATCCTGACGAACGCCGTGCCCGGCGGTCTCGTGGTCGCGATGCTCGGCTTCTGGCGGGGGCTCGCGGCGATCCTGCTGGCGAACCTGATCATGTTCGTTTACGTCAGCCTGCTCAGCCATCGCGCGGGGCAAACGGGCAAGAGTTTTTCCTTGCAGGCCACGGAAACCTTCGGCACCGCCGGATATGCGATCGCGTCCGGATTCCTGTCGACGGTCGTGGTCGGGTGGTTCGCGTTCAACACCGGCGCGACCGGCGCGAGTCTCAACAAAGCGTTCGGCTGGAACGAAACACTCGTCGCGTTGCTCGCCGGGCTGGCCTTCATCGCGGTGACCTACCTCGGTATCCGGGCGCTGTCCTGGCTCGGCGCGATCGCCGCGCCGTTGTTCGTCATCGCAGCGGGAACGGCGGTCTTCCTCGCCGCCGAGAACCACGATTTCGGGGCCATCACGAGCTATCCGGGCATCGGCGGGGGAGCGATGACGTTCGGCGTCGCGGTCACGTCGATCATGGCGACGTTCGCCGACTCCGGCACGATGACCGCCGACTTCACCCGGTGGTCGAAGAACGGCCGCCAAGCGGTGCTCGCCACGGTGACCGCGTTCCCGATCGCCAGCCTCGTCGCGCAGCTGTCGGGCGGCCTGCTCGTGGCCGCCGGTGCGATCGCGGGCGCGGACAAGGCGGGCGGCGATTTCACGCCGATCCTCACCGGGCCGGGCAATCCGGTGCTGAACGTGCTCGTCGTGGTGTTCGTGGTGGTCAACCTGGGTTCGGTGTGCACGCACTGCCTGTACAACGGCGCGCTCGGCTGGTCGCATCTGGTGCGGTCCAAGATGCGGATCCTGACGCTCGTGCTGGGCATCATCGGCGTCGTGGTGGCGCTGCTCGGCGCGTGGAACTACTTCGTGAACTGGCTGTCGATCCTCGGCGTGCTGGTGCCGCCGCTGGGCGCGGTGCTCATCGCGGACCAGATCCTCCTGCGCCGTCGCACCGCCGGACGCGCGGAGACCCGGTTCCGGCCCACGGCGTTCCTCGCGTGGGCGATCGGGGCCGCGGCGGCGTTGCTGGTACACCTCGTCGCACCGTCCTTTTCGGACGCCGTCGTCGGGCTCGTGATCGGGCTCCTCGCGTATCTGGCGATCGAGGCACCGCGCACCCGCACCGCCTCCTCCTGACCGGCAGCTGGGCCTCACGAGTTCAAGCGCGTGAGGCCCAGCTGCTTTCCATCCGCATTTGGTAGGCCGCACGTCGCTCCGGCGACGTGCGGCCCTTTTGCGCTGCGGCAAGAAGTACACAGCACGGCAACAATCCTCGAAGACACTCTTGTGATCTTGGGCGAGCACTTGGTATACCAAACGCCATCGTTTCGCTCTCGCTGAGGAGAACCCCGTGCAAGGTGTCGACACGGCCCCCGCCCCGGTCGCGGCCGTCCGCACCGGCCGCACCCTCGTGGGCACGGCCTGGCTGCGGATCCGGCGCAGCCGCATCGCGATGGCGGCGCTGGTCGCGGTCTGCCTGATCGTGCTGTTCGCGATCCTCGCCCCGGTGCTGACCGGCATCGAGGGCTCCGACCCGTTCACCGCGCACACCGGCCCGGACTTCCTCGACGGCTTCACGACGCCCGGCCTGCCGCTGGACTACTACCGCTACCCGTCGTCCGAGCACTGGCTGGGCCTCGAACCCGGCCTCGGCCGCGACATCTTCGCGCGGATGGCCTACGGCGCACGGGTTTCGCTGACCATCGCGCTGCTGGCCACCGTCGTCTCGGTCGTGCTGGGCACCGTGCTCGGCGCGGCGGCCGGCTACTTCGGCGGCAAGACCGACATGGTCATCAGCCGGATCATGGACCTGTTCCTCGCGTTCCCGCACCTGCTGCTGGTGCTGTCGCTGACGCCGATCCTGCAGTCCCGGCTGCGCGGCACCGCGCTCGATTCGGGCAGCCTGATCCCGATCTCCTCGCTGGTGATCATCCTCGGCTTTTTCGGCTGGGCGTACCTCGCGCGCGTGGTGCGCGGCCAGGTGCTCTCGATCCGCGAGCAGGAGTACGTCGAGGCGGCGAAGGCGTTCGGCGCGAGCCGTCGTTCGATCATCCTGAAGCAGATCATCCCGAACGTGCTGGGCGTCGTGCTCGTGTACGCGACCATGCTGATCCCGATCAACATCACCGCCGAAGCCGCGCTGTCGTTCCTCGGCGTCGGCGTGAAAGACCCGACGCCGTCGTGGGGCCAGATGCTCAACGCGGCGCAGGCGGGCAACTGGTATCTCTCCGACCCCTGGTTCCTGGCGGTGCCCGCGGGCGCGCTCGCGATCACGGTCCTGGCTTTCAACCTGCTCGGCGACGCTGTCCGGGACGCCCTCGATCCCAAGGCTTCCCGCCGCTGATTTCCCTTCTGCATAAGGAGTAGTTCGTGAAGAAAAGCACCACTGCGGCGGGAGTCCTGGCGCTCGCCGCCGGGCTTGCCCTCACCGCGTGCGGCGGCCCGAAACCCGCCGCGGGCGCGGGCAACGGGCAGCAGGACGTGACCAAGCGCGCCGCCGTGAAGGTGGCCGAGGGGTCCACGGCGAAGGGCGGCGACATCCACGTCCTGATGTCGTCGGACTTCCAGACCCTCGACCCGGGCAACAGCAACTACGTCCAGACCGCCAACGTCGGCCAGTTGTACTACCGCACGCTGACCATGGCGAAGGAGACCTCCGGCAAGCCGCCGACGATCGTGCCCGACCTGGCGACGGACCTCGGCAAGGCGTCGGCGGACGGCCTCACCTGGACGTACACCCTGCGCCAGGGCCTCAAGTACGAGGACGGCACGCCGATCACCGCGCAGGACATCAAGTACGGCGTCGAGCGCACCTACGCGCGTGACGTATTCACCCAGGCACCGCAGGAACTCGACTCCGCGCTGACCGACGACGGCTACAAGGGCCCCTACAAGGGCGGCGATTTCAAGGCCATCGACACGCCGGACGAGCACACGGTCGTCTTCCACCTGAAGCAGCCGTTCGCCGAGTTCCCCGCGCTGGTGTCGCGGTCGAACACCGCGCCGGTGCCGCAGGCGAAGGACACCAAGCTCGACTACACGAACCACCCGGTGTCCAGCGGCCCGTACAAGATCGCTTCCTACGACCGCGGCCGCAGCCTGAAGCTGGTCCGCAACCCGAACTGGGACGCGGCGACCGACCCGAACCGTCCAGCGCTGCCCGATACCTTCACGTTCACGCTGTCGACCGCGCAGGCGACGATCAGCCAGCAGCTGCTTTCCAACGCGGACCCGACCGCGCTCACCCTCGACACCCAGGGTGCGCTGCAGCCGTCGGACATCGCGAAGCTGTCCGCCGCGGACATCTCCAAGCGCACCGCCGCCGGTCTGCTCGGCTGCACTGACGTGCTGAACTTCAACACCACGACCATCACGGACCCGGACGTCCGCAAGGCGTTCGCGCTGGCGCTGGACCGCAACGCGATCCTGCTGCAGTACGGCGGCGAGCGGTTCGGCAACATCCCGCAGTCGTACATCAACGACGCGCAGAAGGGATACGTCGAGCAGCACACCGCGCTGGACCCGAAGGGTCAGCCGAAGCTCGACGAAGCGAAGAAGCTGTTGCAGGGCAAGAACTATCCCAAGTCCCTGGTGTACGGGTACGCCGAGGCGTCCTCGAAGTACAAGGGAGTCGGCACTGTGCTGCAGCAGAACCTGAAGGCGCTGGGCGTCGACGTGCAGCTGCGCCCGATCCCGACCGCCAACTACTACACCGTGCTCGCGGGTGACCAGATGCCGGACATCGCGCGTTCCGGCTGGTGCGGTGGCGCGGACAGCGCGTCGGTGCGCTTCACCGTCGACCCGAACATCGGCCCGAGCCTCGACGGCAAGACCTACGGCTTCTCGAACATCCCGCGGTACTACGACGCCAAGCTGTCGGGCGAGCTGTACCAGCTGCGCGGGCAGAACGGGTCCGCCGAGGAACTGGGCCGCAAGTGGGCGACCGCGATGGACCAGATCATGCAGCAGTACCCGCTCGTGCCGACGGTGCGCAACTACACCTACAGCGTGGTCGGTTCCAAGGTGCGCAACGCGCAGGTCGGCTATTTCTTCGGGTCGATCGACCTGTCGGCCGTCGGCGTCGGGCAGTAGCACCCCAGCGAGCACTCGAGCGACGAGAGAGGATTCCCCGGCGATGCGGTGTCCACAGTGGACCAGGCGGGTGCGGACGTGATCGGATTCCTGGCGCGGCGCGCGGCCGCGATGATCGTCCTGCTGGTCGTGATCAGCTTCGTCACGTTCGCGCTGTTCCAGATCGGCCCGGCCGACCCGGCCGCCGCCGCGTGCGGGCAGGAGTGCACGCCCGAGCGGATCGACCAGGCCCGGATCGCGCTGGGCATGGACAAGCCGTTCTTCGTGCAGTACCTGGACTACCTGTCCGGTTTCGTGCACAGCCGGATGATCGGTGCGCCCGGCGCGCTGACGGTGTGCGCGTGGCCGTGCCTCGGCAAGTCGTTCCAGACCAACGAAGCGGTGACGGACGTGCTCGCGCGGGCACTGCCGTACACGGTGTCGATCGCGGTCGGCGCGATTCTGCTGTGGACAGTCGCCGGGGTCTCGCTGGGTCTGCTCGCCGCGCTGCGCAAGGGACGGGCCGCCGACAAGCTGATCGTCGGCGCCGCCTCGGGCGGGGTGTCGCTGCCCATCCCGGTGACGGGGCTGTTGCTGCTGCTCGTGTTCGTGAGCACGCTGCACCTGCTTCCGTTCACCAGCAACGAGATCTCGTCGCCGTTCGGCCCGGCCGGACCGCTCGGCTGGCTCGGCAACTACCTGCTGCCGTGGGTGGCGCTGGCGCTGCTGTTCAGCGCGCAGTACATCCGCGTCACCCGGACCGCGATGCTGGAGACCTTCGGCGAGGACTTCATGCGCACGGCCAGGGCGATGGGCCTGCCGCGCCGGCGCGTCGTGTTCAAGCACGGCGTGCGGGCGGGCATCACCCCGATCGTCACCATGCTCGGCCTCGACATCGGCAGCCTGCTGGGCGGCGCGGTGCTGACCGAGCAGATCTTCTCCGTGCCGGGCGTCGGGTTCACCGCGGTGCACGCGGCGCAGTCCGGCGACCTGCCGGTGACGATGGCCATCACCATGATGGCCGCGTTCTTCATCATCGTGGCCAACGTGGTCGTCGACCTGTGCTACGCGGTGATCGACCCCCGAGTGAGAGTCTGAGGGCACGTGTCTGCAATCGAAACGCCGCTGCTGGCGGTCCGCGGCCTGCGCGTCGGCTTCCCGGCCGACGACGGCGTCGTGCACGCGGTCAACGGGATGGACCTGACGCTGGGCAAGGGCGAGACGATCGGGCTGGTCGGGGAGTCGGGGTCCGGCAAGACCGTGACCAGCCAGGCGCTGCTGGGCCTGTTCAAGGGCACGCAGGCGTTGGTGACCGGGGAAATCCTGCTCGACGGGACCGACCTGAACACCCTGTCCGAATCCGCGATGCTGGCGTACCGGGGCAAGAAGATCTCGATGATCTTCCAGGACCCGCTGTCGGCGATGCATCCGTTCTATCCCGTCGGCTCGCAGATCGCCGAGGTGTACCGGACGCACAACCGGGTGTCGCGCAAGGCCGCCGCCGAGGTCGCGGTCGACATGCTGGGGCGGGTCGGCATCCCCGACCCGCGCCGTCGTGCGGCCGGGTACCCGCACGAGTTCTCCGGCGGGATGCGGCAGCGGGCGATGATCGCGATGGCGCTGGTGTGCGAGCCGGAACTGCTCGTCGCGGACGAGCCGACCACGGCGCTGGACGTGACCGTGCAGGCGCAGATCCTGGACCTGATCGGCGAACTGCAGGCCGAGACCGGCACCGCGGTGATCATGGTGACGCACGATCTCGGCGTGGTGGCCCAGGTGTGCCACCGGGTCGCGGTGATGTACGGCGGGATGTGCATGGAGGTCGCGTCCGTCGACGACCTCTTCGCCGCGCCCGGTCACCCCTACACCCAGGGCCTGCTGGCGTCGATGCCGTCGCTGGCCGAGGAAACCGGACGGCTGCGGCCGATCCCGGGCTTCCCGCCCGCGCTGCTCGATCTTCCGGAGGGGTGTTTGTTCGCCGACCGGTGCCCGCAGGCGTCGTCGGTGGCCGACGACCGGTGCCGTACCGAGGTGCCGTTGCTGTCGGGTGCCGGGCACCTGTCGCGGTGCCACCTCGGCGATCTCGGGGAGGTGGCATGACCGAGCTGCTGGAGGTCCGGGACCTCGTGAAGCACTTCCCGGTGCGCTCCGGGCTGTTCCGGTCGGCGGGCGCGCTGAAGGCCGTGGACGGGATCAGCTTCTCGATCGGGGTCGGGCAGACGCTCGGCCTGGTCGGCGAATCCGGCTGCGGCAAGTCCACGACCGGCAGGCTGGTGATGCGCCTGCTGGACCCGACGTCGGGCAGCATCCGGCTGGCCGGCGAGGAAATTGGCGCCCTGCGCGGCGCTGCCCTGCAGGAATACCGGCGGCGGGTGCAGATCGTCTTCCAGAACCCGGCCTCCGCGCTGAACCCGCGCCAGTCGGTAGGCACCGCGATCGCCGCGCCGCTGCTCGCACAGGGCATCACGCCGCCCGGCGGGGTGAAGGCGCGGGTGCGGGACCTGATGGACCGGGTGGGCCTGCGGCCGGACCACTACAACCGGTTCCCGCACGAGTTCTCCGGCGGGCAGAAACAGCGGGTCGGCATCGCGCGGGCGCTGGCGCTGGACCCGCGGCTGATCGTGTGCGACGAGCCGGTGTCCGCTTTGGACGTTTCGGTGCAGGCGCAGGTGATCAACCTGCTGCAGGACATCCAGCAGGAGACCGGGGTGGCGTACCTGTTCATCTCGCACGACCTGTCCGTGGTGCGCCACTTCGCCGACCGGGTCGCGGTGATGTACCTGGGACACATGGCGGAACACGGCCCGACTTCGGAAGTCTTCGCGGCGCCTCGGCATCCCTACACGCGGGCGCTGCTGTCGGCCGTACCTTCCCCTTCGCCGGGCGCGGACCGTTCTAATCGGATCCGGCTTGCTGGCGACCTGCCGAGCCCCTCGGACCCGCCGAGCGGCTGCGTCTTCCGCACCCGGTGCCCGGTTTACGCGGCGCTGGGGGAGGAGCAGCAGCGGTTGTGCCGGGAGCAGGTGCCCGCTGCTGATTCGGGTGCGGCCTGCCACCACGTGGACGCTTCGGCTTTAGCCGGATGAGGTGGTTTCCCCGGCCTTTCCGGCCGGGGAAACCCTTCTCGCTCAGTTCGTGTGCGAGATTTCGATGTAGTGCTTGCCGTTCATGGGAATGCACTCGGCACCGTCGACAGTGGGGTCCGGCGGCAGGGCGCGCAGGGCGTGCACGCAATCGTCCGGGGTTTCGTAAGGCCCTTTGTACTCGAGGTGGCTGGCGAACGCCGTGCCGCTGAGCAGCAGAGAACCGCCGGTGGCGGCGACGCAGACGGCAGCGGTGGCCCAGAATTTCCGCATGGTCATTTCGAGATCCCTCCGGTCGCGGCGATCGTGCCGACCGCCTCACCACCATCCCTACCCTCCCGGATTCGCGCCGAACCGGTCCTTGCCTGTTCGGCTAAAAGGAATTGATCGATCGGGCACCGGACGCAACCCCTTGCCGGAACAGCAAGTTTCCGTGCCCTCGACGGGGCGGCCTGGCGAAACTGGGCCACATGATCACCGCATCCCGGCTGGTGCCGCGCTCTGTCGCGGCGCTTGCCCTGTCCCTCTTGCTCACCATCGGCACCGTGGCCTGTTCCGCCCCTCCCGCTGCCGCACCGTACGCCGCCGCCACGCAGAACGATCCCGCGTTCCAGGGCACCTTCCGGCACGAATTCGCCGACGTCAACGGCGTCCGCATGCACTACGTCACCGGCGGGAGCGGCAGCCCGGTCGTCCTGATCCACGGCTGGCCGCAGACCTGGTACGGCTGGTGGCCGGTCATGCCCGCGCTCGCGAAACACCACACCGTCTACGCGATCGACCTTCCCGGACTGGGCGACAGCACGGGCGCCCCGAGCGGATACGACAAAGCCACCCTGGCGCGGTACGTGCACACCCTGATCGCCGACCGGCTGAAGATCCGGGACGCCGCTGTCATCGGTCACGATTTCGGTGCGGCGGTGGCATTTCAGTACGCGAGCCAATTCCCGGGGGACACTGCCCGGCTAGGCTATTTCGATCTGCCGTTGCCCGGCCCCGCGATCAATGCGGCCACCTATCGGACGTTGAGCTGGCACATCGCCTTCCACTCCCAGCGCCGAGTTCCCGAAGCGGTTGTCGGCGATGATGTCCGCGAGTATCTCTCGCTGTTCTACCCGCAGGTTTCCTTTGGCGGGACAGCATTTGGCGGCACCTCGGACAAATCTCCGTTCACCGACGCCGAAGTCAACGAGTACACCCGAACCTACAGCCAGCCCGCGGTCCTGTCCGGCGGCTTCGAGCTTTACCGGGCGCTGGACAAGGATGTCCGCGACACGGTGGCTGCGGCACCGGTCAGGGTGCCGACGTTGCTCCTGACCGCCCAGGGCCAGTTGGACGCGATCCGAGCGACGGTGGCTCCGCGGGTGACCGACATCGTCCAGGCCGCGGACGTGCCGCATGCCGGGCATTGGCTGGTCGAGGAGAATCCGCAGTTCGTCGCGGGGGAGGTGGAGCGCTTCCTGAACCGCTAACCGCGCTGCTTGCGGCGGTAGAGCAGTGTGGCGAAGGCGTAGGCGAGGATGAGGACGCCGAAACACCAGCCGAGGGCGGTCCAGATCTCGGTGCCGACTGGCTGCTGGGTCAGCAGACCGCGGAGGGCGTTGACGATGGACGTGGTCGGCTGGTGTTCGGCGAAGGCGCGCACCGGTCCGGGCATGCGACCAAGACGAGGTTGAGATCAGCGACGTCAGCACGTGCCCTCGCAGGACAGCGGCCCGGGCGATCGGCATGGACCGGAATCGCGCTCGTCTCGGCCGGTCGGCTCGTCACTCGCCGGAGCCGACCCGGTGAGCTCTCAGCCTGCCCAGCCCCGCCGGATGATGCGTTCCAGTTCGTCCAGATGATGCCGGGCTTCCCGCGCCTGGTCGGCCTCGGCAGTGTCGAAGAGCTGCTCCAGTTCAAGGAGCGCGGCTTGCGCTCGCTGCTCTGGCGAGCTCGAGCCAGCCCAGGACTCGCTCCACTGGCCGGACCCTTCCCGGCTCACTGCGGACCGGAAGATCAGCTCTTCCACGGTATCCGTGGCCAGCCCGAGTTCAGCCGCCCAGGACGTCAGCAACGCGACGTACTTTTCATAGACCGCGGGCCGCCATTCGTCGATCATCAGGTGCAGGCCGGTGTGCGTCGAGACCCACCGGCGGACCACGGCGTCCAGGATCGGGGCTTTGTCGGAGGTATGCGCGGCGGTGACGAACCGCAGGTACTTGGTGCCGAAAGCCACGCCCAAGTAGCGCAGTGGCTGGCTCGCCAGATCGCGGAACGCCGCCAACCCGCCCTGCTCGCGTGCGACGACAGCTACCTCCGCCAGCCGATCGACCGCGTGCGGGTTCTCGGTCAGCACGCGGGCGGTGCGCCAAGGGCCGTAACCGACGCGGCCGTATCCCCAGATCATCGCGGCCAGGAACGCCCGTTCGGCACCCTCCGGGGTCGTGGCGTGCGCCGCGTGGCGGGTGGCTTCGGCTCGGTCGATCTGCTCGGGCAGGGCGTCGAGGAACGCGTGCTGGCTCGGGAAGTACTTGCGCCAAGCCTCGCGGGACCAGCGGATCGGCGGCTGAACCGGCTCGTCCTGGTCCCGCCAGCGCTGGACGGTGTTGGTCAACGCGGCCGGAACCGGCAGCTCGCCTGTCATGGGACCCCCTCGGGTAGATGACCGTGGTACTACACGGCAATCCATCTGATCACTGCGCCTCCCCGGCAGCACGAGCCGAAGACCAGCCAGAAAGCTTGGAACAGCGCTGATCTAAGCCTCGGCGCTCGGGTGAAAGCGGGACTCCCTCCGCCGATCAGGTCTAGACATCCGATGGATGCCCGACTTACGCTCCCGGCCGTCACCGTTCGGTCACGGATCCGACAGGAGGACCGCCGTGTCGATTCCCGCGAGCCTGGCGCTTGCCGCGGTACTGGCGGCCGGGGGAACGGCCGCTCCCGCCGCCGCGAAACCCACCGGTTGCCACGGACCCATCCGCCCGGCGGCGATCCAGACCGTGCAGCCGTGCGACGGCATGGACCGGATCCTCGCCAAAGCCGCCGCGACCGTGCCGCGCGCGGGGCAGGTCGCTTGGCAGCAACGGCCGGTCACCGCGTTCACGCACTTCGGCATGAACACCTTCACTGACCGGGAGTGGGGCTCTGGCGCGGAAAAGGAGTCGACGTTCGCGCCGACGGCAGTCGACACCGACCAGTGGATGCGGTCGATGAAGGCGGCCGGCGTCACGCAGGTGATGCTGACCGCGAAGCACCACGACGGTTTCGTCCTTTACCCGACGCGCTACACGAACCACTCCGTCGTCGCGAGTCCGTGGTGGATCACGCCCGGGTGCGCCGACGACGCGGTGACGAAGGCCCGCGCGGCCGCGCAGAACGGCCGGGCGGAGGATCCGTCCGCGTATTGGCAGGTCCGCGCCGCCGGATGCGCCAATCCGCGCGGGGACATCCTGCGCGACTACGTTGATTCGGCACGGAAAGCCGGGCTGAAAGTCGGCGTGTACCTGTCGCCCGCGGACGGCGCCGAACTGCCCGCGCAGTTCTTCGCTGACCAGGTGAAACGGGTCGAGGCGAAGGTCGCGGCGGGACAGCCGCTGAGCATCGAGGAGCAGGCGACCTACGACGACCGGGCGAACACGCCTGCCGGTCAGGGCCGCTACGGCACGGGCAGCGCGGCGAAGGCCCGCACGATCCCGTCGCTGGTCCCGAACGACGACCGGGCGGCGGCGCTGGCGGCCGGGAAACTGCCGAAGTTCACCGTCACCGAGGACGATTACAACACCTACTACCTGAACCAGATCTACGAGTTGTTCACCCAGTACGGCCCCATCGACGAGCTGTGGCTGGACGGGGCGAACCCCTGGCGGGGCAACGGAATCAGCGAAACCTACGATTTCACGACCTGGTTCCGGATGATCCACGCGCTGTCGCCGGACACGGTCACGTTCGCCGGACCGGCGGGGGTGCGGTGGGTCGGCAACGAGCAAGGCCAGGCCCGCCAGACCGAGTGGAGTTCCTTGCCGACCACCGGCGATCCGAATGCCGCGCACAATGAGGAGTTGTTCGTCGGCGGCGCGGAGGGCACCGACCTCGGTTCCCGGCAGGTGCTCGCCGACCCGTCCGTGCGGTACCTGGAATGGGCACCGGCCGAGGCTGACGTGTCAATCCGGCCTGGCTGGTTCTATCATCCGGACGAACAGCCCAAGACGGCCGCGCAGCTCGTCGATCTCTACCGGGCCTCGGTCGGACGCAACGCCTCGCTGCTGCTGAACGTTCCGCCAGGACCGGATGGACGGATCGCGCCCGCCGACAGTACGGCGCTGGCAACCTTCGGGCAAGCCATCGCCAAGACACAGGCGCAGAACCTCGCCGCCGGTGCGCGGGGGCTGGACGCGGTCACGGATTCCTCGCTCACCACGTCGTGGTCGCCGCCGCACAGTGCGCTCGCCGGGACGATGGACGTCGTGCTGCCTTCGGAGGTCGCCTTCGATCAAATCCGGCTGGGGGAGGACATCACCCACGGCCAGCACATCGAAGGCGCGACCGTACAGGCCGAAGTGGACGGTTCCTGGCGCACGGTCGCGACCGTCACCACCGTCGGCGCCAACCGTCTCGTCACCCTTCCGTCGCCGGTCACCGCCCGTCATCTGCGCGTCGTCATCACGCAGTCGCGGGCGACGCCGTATCTGGCTACCTTCGCGTTGTACCGCACTGTCCCCGCCGCCTGAGAGGAAGTCATGACTCTACGCCGCAGAGCTTGGCTCGCCGCTGTCGTCGCGACGAGTGCCCTCACCGTCGTCCAACCGGCTGCTGCCAAGCCGGGCTCGGTGCCGGTCGTTTCCCCGACGCCGCAACAGATCAACCGCGATGCTGCCGACGTTTCGTTGCCGTCCTCGGTCACGCTAGTAACGGACAAAACCACTGATGGCCCAGCCAAAGACCTGCTGATTTCCCTGGTGAAACAGCACGGGGTGAAGAAAATCGGCCCTGGCGGGTTCGTCATCCGGCTCGCCAATGGCGGCGACGCGCCGACGCAAGCGGAGGGCTATTCGCTCGCCGTGCGGCGCGACGGGGTGACGATCAACGGCCGCGACGGTGCCGGACAGTACTACGGCGTGCAGACGCTGCGTCAGCTTTTTGTCCGAAGTGGACACGGCTGGGCGTTGAGCGGTGTCGCGGTACGGGACTGGCCGAACATGGCGCTGCGCGGGTCGATCGAAGGCTTCTACGGTCCACCATGGACTAACGACGACCGGGTTCGGCAGATCAAGTTCCTCGGCGAGACCAAGGCGAACACGTACGTCTACAGCGCGAAAGACGACGCGTACCTGCGCGATCGGTGGCGGGATCCGTATCCGCAGCCGGAGCTGGATGCGCTCGGCCAGCTCGTGCGCACGGCGAACGCGAACCACGTCGACTTCACCTACGCCTTGTCGCCCGGCGTCTCGATCTGCTTCTCGTCGCCGCAGGATGTCGCTGCGGTAAAAGCGAAATTCCAGGCTGTCTACGACCTCGGCGTGCGCTCGTTCTCGCTGCCGTTCGACGACATCTCGTACACCAAGTGGAATTGCGCTGGCGACCAGACGGCGTTCGGAGCGCCCGGACAGGCGGCGGCGGGCAAGGCGCAGGTCTCGCTGCTCAACGAGATCACCAAGAACTTCGTGAAGAACCACGACGGCGTACGTCCTTTGCAGACAGTGCCGACGGAGTACAGCGACCTCAAGGACTCGCCGTACAAAACGCAGCTGCGGGAGAATCTCGATCCGTCGGTGGTGGTGCAATGGACCGGAACCGCGGTGGTGCCGCCGAGCGTGACGAACGACGAAGCTCAGCAGGTGTCCACAGTGTACGGGCGGAAAGTGTTCCTCTGGGACAACTACCCGGTCAACGATTACGAGCAGTCGGCCGGACGGTTGCTGCTCGCGCCGTACGCGCATCGAGAAGCGGGACTGTCGAAATATCTCAACGGAATCGTCTCGAATCCGATGAATCAGGAGGCGGCCAGCGAGGTCGCCGAATTCGGCGTCGCCGATTTCTCCTGGAACGACGCGGGCTACTCGCCGGAGCGGTCGTGGCCGCAGGCGCTGGCCCGGCTCGCGGGCGGCGACCAGCGAGCGACGGCGGCGCTGCAGGTGTTCGCGGATCTTGAACACCTGGCACCCGTCTTCGGGCCGACGCCGTGGCAGCCGCAGGCACCGGTCCTCGCGGCTAAGACGGCCGAGTTCTGGCAACGTTGGAACGCTGGCGATCACCGTTCGCTGGACAAACTGCGTTCGTACGCCCAGCAGATCCGCAATGCTCCCACGGTAATCCGCGGCGGGCAGGTGCAGAGCGCCTTCGTCAGCGAGGCCGGTCCATGGCTGGACGCGACCGCGCTGTGGGGCGACGCGATGGTGACCCGGCTGGACGCGCTCGCCGCGGCGACCCGCGGCGACGACGCCAAAGCCGAGCAACTGACAGCCGCCGCGGACGCACTGGTCACGCGTGCGGAGGCAGTGAAGACGGGCAACAGCAACCGATGGGGCGTGCGACAGGCGCTCGTCGGCGACGGCGTGCTCGACGCGTTCCTTGTCCAGGTCCGCGCGGCGACGGTCGGCTGAGCGGGGAGTGATGGACGTGAGCAGGAGGACCTTCCTCGGCGGCGCGGCCGCGGTCGCCGCGAGCACCGTGTTCGCCGGACCGGCGGGCGCGGCCGGACGTCGCGGGCTGAGCGTGTCCGGCGACCATTTCCTGTTGGACGGCAAGCCATTCCAGATCGTGTCCGGCGCGATCCACTACTTCCGGTTGCGGCCGGACCAGTGGCACGACCGCCTGTCGCGGCTCAAAGCGCTCGGTCTCAACACCGTCGAAACCTATGTGGCCTGGAATTTCCACCAGCCGACACCGGGCCGGGCCGATTTCCGCGGTCCTCGCGACCTCGCGGCGTTCATCCGTTTGGCCGGGGAACTCGGCTTCCAGGTCATCGTCCGCCCGAGCCCCTACATTTGCGCGGAATGGGAATTCGGCGGTCTGCCCGCCTGGTTGCTCGCGGACCGGAACATGGAACTGCGCTGCGCCGATCCGGCTTACCTGAAGGCCGTCGACGCGTGGTACGACCAGCTCATCCCGCAGCTCGAGCCGCTGGAAGCGCAGCACGGCGGGCCGGTCGTGGCCGTGCAGATCGAAAACGAATACGGCAGCTACGGCAACGACACGAGCTATCTCGCGCACTTGCGGGACAGCCTGCGTTCGCGCGGAATAACGAGCCTTCTTTTCGTCGCCGACGGTGCGTCCGAGTTCTTCATGCGCTTCGGCGAGCTGCCGGGCACTTTGGAAGTCGGGACCGGCAACGGCGATCCGGCTCCGAGCATCGCCGCGCTGAAAGCTTTCCGGCCCGGCGCGCCGGTGATGATGGCCGAATACTGGGACGGCTGGTTCGACCACTGGGGCGAACCACACCACACCACCGATGCCCGGGAAACCGCCGTCCACATCGATCAGCTGCTCGCTACGGGTGCGTCCGTGAACCTTTACATGGCCTGCGGTGGCACCAACTACGGTTTCACCGCTGGCGCCAACACGTCCGGTCTTCAATACCAGCCCACCGTGACCAGTTACGACTACGATTCTCCCGTCGGCGAAGCAGGCGACGTCGGCGCGAAATTCACCGCGCTGCAGGCGGTGGTCACCAAATACACCAAACAACCAGTCGTCCCGCCACCCGCCAGCTCGCCACGCCTCCCGGCGCAAGCCGTGACCCCCGCCGAGTCTGTGTCCCTTGTGGACTCGCTGCCCGCGCTGTCCACAATGGTCCGATCGGCACAACCGGTTTCCATGGAACGGCTCGGCCAGTCGACCGGTCTGATCCACTACCGCACGACCGTGCAGGGCCCGCATTCGGGCCCGCTCAGCATTCACGGACTGGCGGACCGCGCTTTGGTGTTCGTCGACGGCAAGCAGCTGGGCGTCCTGGACCGCAACCATCCGGACGCGACGCTGGACCTGAAACTGGAGAAACCGCGGACACGCCTGGACATCCTGGTCGACGCCATGGGCCGGGTGAACTACGGCCCGTACCTCGCGGATCGCAAGGGCATCGACGGCTGGGTCGCGATGAACACCCAGCAGAAACTGTTCGGCTGGGAGATCCGGCCGCTGCCGCTGGACGATCTGTCGAGGCTGCGCTTCTCCTCCGGCCCGCCCGGCCCCGGCCCGGCGTTCCACCGCGCGACCGCGGTGGCCGCCGACCCTGCGGACGGTTTTGTCGCCTTGCCTGGCTGGGAGAAGGGCATCGTGTGGCTGAACGGCTTTAACCTGGGCCGGTACTGGAAGATCGGGCCGCAGAAGACGCTTTACGCGCCGAAGTCGTTGTGGCGGAAGGGGAAGAACGAACTGGTGGTGCTGGAATTACACCAGCCTGGGTCGACGATCGAGATCCGTCCGGAGGCCGACCTGGGCTGAAGGCGAGCCGTGCGGCTCAGTCCACGGCGTGCCGCCCCGGCACGCCGTGGACTGATCAGCGGGCGACGAGGTGCCGGGCCTCGGTGACCCCTTCCCGCCGTCGGGTCCAAAAAGGACCTTCCCATCGCTGTTCCGCTCGATAAACCTCCCGGCGTTGCCGGAGGTAGGCGTCGAAGCGGCAGCGCAGCTGCTGCCGGTGCCGGGCGGAATCGACCTGCCCGGTCGCGATCAGGTCGGCGGCGGCCAGTCCGGACTCGATCGCCAGCGTGACTCCGGCGCTGCTGAGCGGGTCGAGCGCCATCGCCGCGTCCCCGGCGGCCAGCCAGCCCCGGCCCGCGCTCGGGGTGAGGAGGTGGGACCGGGCGTCGCGGACGATCAGGGACGGTTCGTCGCGCGGGACGTCGAGGTGGCGGGTAGCTCGGAGGGCGGCCAGCCACCCCATCGGCCTGGCCCAGCCTTCGCGGCGGACCAGGTCGGCGTCGGACAGCAGAGCGAGCGTCAGTCGGCCGCCCGGTTGCGGGGAGGCGTACCACCAGCCGTTTTCCGCCGCTTCGAGCACGACATGCCTGCGCGCGGCCGGATCCGGCACGGTCGCGGCGACGCCGATCAGCCGGTCGGCGAAACAGCGGCGGGCGCCTTGGGCGGTGCCGAACGCGGCGCGGCGGCCCGTGGCGTCGACAACGACGTCCGCGGTCAGGCGGGTTCCCAGGCAGGTGAGCGACCAGCCCTTCGCGGTGCGGCTGGCGGAGGACCAGCGGTCCTGGACCAGGACAGCCCCGGCGGCGACCGCGGCGGCACGCAGCGTCCGGTCGAACCGGGTGCGGTCGAGGTGCCAGCCGGGGCCCAGTCCGTCGAGGAGGTAGTCGCGGTATTCCAGGTCGGGAGCGCCCCACGCCGACGCGGTGCCCAGCGACCGCAGGTGGTCGCGGTCGAGATCGGCGGTGCCGAGGCCGAGGCGGGCGAGCGCCCCGGAGATCGAGGGCGGCACTGATTCTCCGGCGGCCCCCAGGGACCCGGCGCTCAAAGACAAGGGGTGCGGCGTATCGAGACCGGCCGCCCCACCCGCGCAGGAGGGCCCGGCCGGATCGACCACCACGACCTCGCACCCCGCCCGTCGCAGCGCGATCGCGGCGCTCGTCCCGGCCGGGCCCGCCCCCAGCACCGCGACCCTAGGCATGGTTGTGGTCGTCGAGGACGTACCCCGGCCGCGGCAGCGTCCGCCGCACCTCGACGTACTGCGGTTCCGGCGGCTGGGTGTCGTCGGCCGGCCAGAGCCGGGTGTTGCGGGCGACGAAGCCGAGTTCGTGCCAGTGCTGGGCCATTCCGAGGTTGTCGGCGAACGCCACGTAGCCCTTCACGGTCTGGTCGCGGATCGTGCCGACCCAGCCGACGTGGTTCCACTCGGAAGACCCGGGCTTGTCGTGGCGGGCATAGACGAACATCGGGCGGTGCGCCGGCCACCACCAGAGGTAGTGTTCGTCGACCCGCAGGACCGAGCAGGTGTTGAAATCCCCTTGCCACGGAACGGAGAGGTACTTCGTGACGTCGCCGGGTTCGAGTCCGCGCGCCGGGTCGGCGATCAGGCTGAGCCGGCCTGCTTCGACCGGCAGGTGCGGGACCGGACGGAGCCGGAACGGAGCGGCGTAGACCGCCGGGACGCGCGAGAGCCACGACATCTCGATCCCGGGCGCGAACGGCGGGCCGCAGCAGTTGCCCAGCGCCGCCTCGGTCAGGTGGTGGCCCGGCCGCCGTTCCGCTTCGGAGCCGGGGTTCGGCAGCTGGTCGGCCGTCAGGAAGTTCCCGTCGGCCCATTGGCCGAGCAGGAAGTACTGGGTCTCGGTGAGGGAGTGGAACTTCGCGGTCAGCTGGCTGTCGTTGGCGGCGTCCTCCCCGACGATGTAGGGCATCATCCGGTAGCCGGTCTTGGCCGAGGCGAGCGTGTTGGGCGTGCGCGGCGGGCGCAGGACCTCGAACAGACGCCGGCGGATCTGGTCGTAGCGCGGGTCTTTCGCACCGAGCCGGTCCAGGTCGAAGGTGTGCACCTTGGGCGGGACCGCCACCACCCACGGGAGCACGACCGCCCGGCGCAGGATCGGTTCGATCTCCGTCGGGTAGTGCGGCTGGTAGGTCTCCTGCCACTGGCCGTTGTCGTAGAGATCCGGGCGCAGGCCGGTGAACCGGACGGCCGTGTCGAAAATCGTGTCGTAGAGGGTGACCACGTTGACGATCTCGGGCGCGTAGGCGGGCGGGGCGACGATCGCCCACGCCTTGTCGTCGAGGCGGACCTCCTGTTCCGGGCCCAGCACGGTGCCGCGCCGGTCGAGCACGCGCACGACGAGCGTCGCGGACACCGGGCCGTCGGAGACGTCGTCCCACCAGCCGTCGTTGTTGTCGTCGTCGGGGATGCTCGGCTCGGCGTCGGTGGAGTAGGAGATCCCGGAGCCGCCGAGCAGGAGCAGGCTGCCGTCCTTGGCGACCGTGATCCGCCCGAGCGTGGTGATCCGCTGCCGCGCCGGATCCGGGCTGTCCGGCGGGAACGTGCTCCGGCCGTGCCCGTCGTTCCGGTCGAACTCGCCGATCCGGGTCCCGCGGCTGCTCACCGTGCGCGGGCCGGGGTCGATGATGAGCTTCTTGCGCGCCTCGCCCTGGACGTCCTCGTTGCGCAGCGGGTGCCCGGCCGGGTAGCCGGTCTCGCCGACCCGGTCCTGGATCCGGTACCAGGACGCCTTTTTGTTCGCGAGGTGCGCTGTCCAGACGATGTCGACGATCGTCGCGGTGCTGCCGTCGGACAGCGGGAGCCGGGTGCCGATCGTGATCGGTTCCCGCCGGTCGGCGGCGTAGAGGGCGAAGGTCGCGGCCTGTTTGCGGAGGCGGCCGTGCCGGTCCCGGAAGCCGGCCGGCTCGAACGGCAGGTCGCCCTCGCTTTCGCGGGGCAGCCGCCCGATCCCGTCCGGGGGCAGGTAGTAGTCCTCGGTGCGGTCGCCCGGGCCGGTGTTGCCGAGCCTCGCGAAACCGATCGCCGGGAAGATCGACACCGAGCGGCTGAGCTGGGCCAGCGTTTCAGGCATGGTCCGCCTCCGTTCTCGTCTCGGGCCGGTTCTCCTGGATCCGGCGCAGGGTGGCGGCGAGCGTCGGCGATCCGCCGTTTCGCCTGCCCGTAGCCAAATCCGCGGCGAGCTGATCGAGTTCTTGCGGTTTCTGCCGGTCTTTCACCGACAGGTAATGGAAAGCCGGTCCCGCCGTCGGATCGTCGGCGGTGTGGCTTTCGGCGGCGATCGGGGCCTGCATCAGCTCCGTGGCGAGCGACGGAAGGCTCACCCGCATCGCCGGGACGACGCTGGTGAAGAAGAGGTCCCGGTCGCCCCTGAGCGCTTTCTGGAGGTCGTCGACCATCACGCTGTAGGCGTGGTCGAACAGGTCGCTGAGCGCGGCCGCCGTCTTGTTTTCGTACTTCGCCTTGGCGGGATTGGCGATCATCGGATACGTCGGGGGCAACGGGACTGTGCCGTCGGCGATCGCCTTGAACTTGAAGTAGTGCGACATTTCGAGCGGGGTGCCCAATACCGGCCCGTAGGTGCCGTCGGCGCGCGGGCCGTAGTACTCGTACTGGCCCCACGGCTCGCGGATCCGGTATTCCGGGTCGTCGAGTTTGCCGCTCATGTCGGCGCCCTCGCCCTGTTCGACGATCTCGTTGACCGCCTTTTTCGCGGACGCGAGATCCTTCACGAGGACGACCGTTCCGCCGCTGTTGCCGAAGTTCCACTGTTCGCTTTGCCGGGAGACGTCGTAGGCGCGCCCGGGCGTGCGGTCGTATTCCTCGAGTTTTTTCAGGATCGCTGTGTACAGCTGGCCGATGGTCGAGAAATCCTCCTCCTGCCCGACCGCGTCCGGCTGGGCGGGCTGTTCGATCCGCATGAACGTGCTGCGGAACAGCTCCGGCGACGCCGCCATGAGCTGCAGATACG
Source organism: Amycolatopsis halotolerans (assembly GCF_042647905.1). Taxonomy (NCBI): domain Bacteria; kingdom Bacillati; phylum Actinomycetota; class Actinomycetes; order Pseudonocardiales; family Pseudonocardiaceae; genus Amycolatopsis; species Amycolatopsis halotolerans. The sequence continues at coordinate 1,061 of NZ_JBHRWI010000071.1, read as the reverse complement.
GCCCGCCGTCCTCGGCGTCCTCCGAGAGGTAGGTGGGATAGGTCGGCGGAAACGGATGTGCCGCTCCCGCCTCGGTGACCAGGGTCGGGGTGCCGCCGACGGCGTTGAGCAGGTTCGCGGCCAGATTGAGGTGGAGCATTTCCTCGAGCGCGACCCCGCGCACGAATTGGTAGGCCGGGGAGGCCTTGTCCTTGATCGAGTACATCGCGGTGAGATAGGGCGGAATGGTGGCGAACTCCACTCTCAGCGCGATGTCCAGCAGTTCTCGAAGTGTCTTGCCATGCGGTTGTGACGGAATGAGGTAACGATACTCGGACACGGTGACAGCATTCATGGCGACTCCCTCTCGATTGCGCCAGTGGCGATTCCGGGCAATTTCGCACGACGGCGACCCCCTGCCCGTGCTGGCGACACTAGCAGCGGCCGGATCGGCCATCCAACGTCCGAACGGGCGCACTTCGGCATGGGCAACGTGGCAAAGAAGCGCAGGCGACCTAATGGTCAACGAAGCTCTAAGGTTTTCTTATCGGGAAAGCAGTTCCGCGAGGTGGGTTTCTTTTGCGGTGGCGGATTAATTGGTCTTTACGCGATGCTGGAGGCCGGATGAGCGGTTCCGGCCAGACTGGCGCGGGCCGCGTCCGGGACAGGGGTTCGCCCGCGTCAGTGATCCCCAATGCCAGGAACTTAAGGCTGTGACGTGGACGCGCCTTCGGTGTGTTTCCCCGGCTCGGCTGGCTCGATCCGGGCGAGCGCACGTCGCTGTAGGCGGTGGAAGCCGGGTTGTGGTCCGTGAGGGGCCCCTTGAGGGACTCTGAGTCCCAATGCCGGGAACTTATAATAAGCCGTGCGACCTCGGTCCGCTAAACCGTCCACAAAGGACACCACCGGCACCGAAATGCCCAGTTTGGCGCCATGTGACGGTGTCTTGAAGTACGTGAGGGGAACCCTGAGGGAATCAGATTCCCTCAGCTTGAGTTTTAAGGTCCGGGTGTCGGAGGGTGCACCCGGTTGGTCATGGGTGAAGCCCTTGGTTGATCATTCTTCTTGCGACAGAAGGAAGA